>JAIOQA010000374.1 GCA_021413675.1 Deltaproteobacteria bacterium
GACCGGCGTCGCGCGGCGCGGCGTCACGCGGCGCGGCCTCGGCCTCGCCCTCGGGGCGGGGACCGGCGCCCGGGCGCGGGCCGCGCTCGTCGTGGCGACGGGCGCGATCGGCGTCGCGGCGCGAGCGGCGCTCGTCGCGGCGCTGCTCCCAGCGCTTGTTGCGCTCCTCGCGCGCGTTGATCTCCGGCGTCATCGGCCGATCCTCGTCGGCGGTGCGCGGATCCTTGAACTCGCCCAGCACCGGCGGCTGGGTCGTGAGCTCCTCGCCGTACAGCGCCGAGAGCTCCTGCTCCTCGGGCGTCAGCGCGGCGGCGACGGCGGCCTCGGCCTCGGCGTGGGCCGCGGCGGCATCGGCGACCACGCGCTCGTGGATCGCGTCCTCGTCGTCGTCGTCCTGGGCCTCGTCGATGGGCGCAGGCAGCTCGGCGTCGGCCGCGGGCGCGAAGCCGGCGTCGGGCGAGAGCAGCACCTCGGTCTCGGTCGGCTCGCCCGCGGGCGGCTCGACATCATCCTTCGGCAGATCGAGCTCGGCCTGAGCCGGCGCGGCCTTCTTGCCGCCGGGCTTCTTGCCGGCGGGGGCCGCCGACTTCTTCGCCGCGGCGGGCGCGGCCGGCTTCTTCGCCGCCGGCGCCTTCTTGCCGGCGGGGGCCTTGGCGGCCTCGGGCTTCTTGCCGGCCTTGGCCTTGCGCGCGACGTAGCCGCCGTCCTGCGCGGCCACGCGGCCATCCTCGCCCTTGGCCTCCTCGGCGAGCTGCTTCGCGAGCGCCTTCACGGTCGCCGCCCCGCCCTTCTGGACCAGCTTCTTCTCCACTGCGAGCCGCACCACGTCCTCGGCCGACAGGGCGCCCCGCTTGTGGTCCTTGAGCACTTCGATCGCCGCGTCGAGCAGATTCATGTCGCGCGTGGATAACCCCGCGCCGACAAACCGTCAAGCCGGGGCGCCAGCCTCGAAAAAGTTGCCCGCTCCGGAGGCCGCCCGTAGCGTCGGTCGGGCCGGCGATGCTGCCCCGCGCCCGACCGCCTCGGTCGACGCCCGAGCGGCCACTTCCGACCGGTTCCGGGAGTAGATGCACATGAAGAATCGGACGATCGGCGTGTTGATGGGTGGCCTGTCGAGCGAGCGCGATGTCTCGATCCAGACCGGCGAGGCCATCGTCCACGCCCTCCGGGATCGCGGCCAGAACGCCGTCGCCGTCTACGTCGACCGCGACGTGGATCTGGTGCTGCGCCAGGAGCGCATCGACGTCGCGTTCCTCGCCCTGCACGGCCGCTACGGCGAGGACGGCTGCGTCCAGGGCCTGCTCGAGGTCCTGGGCATCCCGTACACCGGCTCCGACGTCATGGCCTCGGCCCTGGCGATGAACAAGACCAAGGCGAAGGAGCTGTTCCGGCTCCACAACCTGCCGACGCCCGCGTACTACGTCATGACCGGCGCCGAGGTCGCGAGCGGCGAGCTCGCGAACGTCCACGGCGACTTCGGCTTCCCGTGCGTCATCAAGCCGGTGCGCGAGGGCAGCTCGGTCGGCGTGGCGGTGTGCGAGGACCTCGCGGCGCTGCAGATCGCCGCCGAGCGCGCGGCGTGCTTCGACGACGAGCTGCTGGTCGAGCGGTTCATCGCTGGCCAGGAGGTCTCGGTCGCGATCCTCGGCGATCGCGCGCTGGGCGCGGTCGAGATCGCGCCCAAGGCCGGGTTCTACGACTACGTCAACAAGTACACCCGCGGCGCGACCGACTACTTCATCCCGCCGCGGCTGTCGCCCGAGCGCTACCGCGGCGTGCTGGCGCAGGCGCTGCGCGCCCACCGCGCGCTCGGTTGCGATGGCGCGACCCGCGTCGACATGATGATCAGCGAGTCGGGCAACGAGTACGTGCTCGAGGTCAACACGACGCCGGGCATGACGCCGACGTCGCTCTTGCCGAAGATCGCGCACGCCGCGGGCATCGACTTCGGCGAGCTGTGCCTGACCGTGCTGGCGGGCGCCCGCTGCCGCGCCGGGCGCGCGGGTCGCGGCGATCGCCGCGCCGGACAGCGCGCCTACGACGGCGACGATCGCCGCGCGGTCGCGAACCGCCACTGAGCGATGCCATGAGCGCCGACCCGCCCGCGATCGCCGAGCCCGGCAGCGACTCGACCGCCGGCGAGTCGATCGCGGCGGTGCTCGACGCCGAGTCGCTGGCGGCGCGCGCGCTGCGCCGCGAGCACGCGTGGATCGCGGGCACGCTGGCGGTCGCGGTGCTGGTGCCCGGCATCGCGGCGCACGTCCTCTCGCGCCGCATCCACGGCGGCCTGGCGCCGGCGCTGACCGAGGTCACGGCGCAGCCGGTGTCGATCGGCGGCGTGGAGGTCGGGCTCACCGGATCGATCCGCCTGGTCGATGTGGAGGTCGGCGACGTGTTCGCCGCCGATGCGATCGAGGCTTCGGTCGCGCTCGATCACCTCTTGTCGGGCGAGCTGGGCGCCGACGAGATCCGCATCGAGGGCCCGCGGGTCCGCGCGCACGTCGACGGCGCGGGAGACTCGGATCTCGCGCGGCTGGTGCGGCGGGTCGCGGTGCGGCGCACGAGCGCGGGGCACGCCGGTGGCGGTGGCAGTGGCGAGCATCGCCTGCGACGGATCGTCGTCACCGACGGCGCGCTGGTGATCGATGTCGTCGGGCGCGGCCGGCTGGTCGCCGAGCAGGTCGAGCTCGCGCCGCAGCCCGGGGGAGTGCGGGTCGTGACCGGCGCGGTGACGGTCACGGGCGAGGTCGGGCGCGTCGGCGTGACCGCGCGCTTCGAGCGCGCCGGCGCCGACCTGGCGCTGCCGACCGCCGCGATCCCGCGCTTCATCGCGGTCGGCGGCGCGGTCGCGATCGGCGATCGCGCCGGCGGGCTGCCGCTCGAGCTGCGCCACGCGACGATCGGCCGCGATCTCTACGGCCGGGGCGCGATCACCGTCACCGCCGATGCGCTCGACGACGGCGTGCCGCGTCCGGTCGCGCTGGTCGCGATGCCCAGCGCGCGCGGCGAGCTCGCGTTCCAGGTCCGCGGCACCGGCATCCCGCTCGCGGCGTTCGCCGGCTTCGCGCCGCCATCGCTCGGGCTCGCCGGCGCACACGCCTCGGGCACGGCGACGTTCGCCCACGCGCCGGGCGCGACCCACGTGACGCTCGCGGTCGATCTCGACGGCGCGGTGCTGCGCGCCGACGCGCTCGCCGAGGTGCCGGTGCCGTTCGCCGGCGCGGCGCAGCTCACCGCGACCATCGTCGGCGACGACGTGACGATCGACGACGCCGAGCTCACGACCGGCGCGCTCGACGTGCGCGCCCACGGCCGCGTGCGGCGCGGCGGGCTCGCCGGGGTCTCGGCCGGCGACGTCGCCGTCGAGGTCGTGCGCGCGCCGTGCCTCGCGCAGCTCGAGGCGCTGCCCGCGGTGCTGCGCGGCCCGGTCGATGGCCTCGCGCTCGCCGGCGAGGCCGGCGCCAGCGGCCGCTTGCGCTTCGATCTTTCGCGCTCGCCGGGCGAGGCGGTGCAG
>JAIOQA010000375.1 GCA_021413675.1 Deltaproteobacteria bacterium
GAGCTGCTCGCGGACGACGAGCTCGCGACGATCGAGGAGACCTACAAGGACGGCCTCACCGCGGTGCAGATCGTCGAGGTCTTCACCCGGCGCGGCGTGAAGTTCTCCGAGGCCAGCTTTCGCAAGTACGTGCAGCAGGGCCTGCTCCCGCGCAGCCGCCGCGTCGGCCGCAAGGGCAAGCACCGCGGCTCGCTCGGCCTGTACCCGGTCAAGACCGTGCGCCGCATCAACGCGGTCAAGCGGCTGATGATCGAGGGCCACACGATCGAAGAGATCCAGGGCCAGCACCTGCTCTACACCGACCTGGTCGAGACGATCGCGGAGAGCCTGACCGAGCTCCTCGACCGGATCGACGCCGACGCCGCGGGGCCGAGCGCGAGCCCCGAGCGGCGCCGGACCCTGCACAAGGATCTCGCGGAGACCCGACGGATGGGCGAGGAGCTCACCCGTCGGTTGGCCGACCTGGCGCGACGTGCGGCCGCGCCACGAGCCGATCGGATGCGACGCACGGGCGCTGCGGGCAGCGCCGAAGACCTGCTCTAGCCGAGGCGCGGACGCAGCCCGCCGACACGCCCCAAGGAGAACGACCGAATGAGCGCCGACAACCGTGATGAAGACAAGAAGCGCGCGACCAAGGTCCGGACCTCGGCCGCAGAGCCCGCCACCCGCGCGCCGACCCGCGCGCGCGCGCCGATCGCGGGCGAGGCCGATGACGACGACTTCGAGGACCTCGTGACGCCGCCGCTCGCCGCCGCGGCGGACGACGACGACGAGGCCGTCGAGGCCGGCGACGCGGTCGACGACCTGGACGATGACGACGACCTCGATCCCGCCGACGACGCCGAGCTGGCGGCGAACGGCGAGGTGCCCGAGCTGTCGCGCAAGATCCGCCGCCGCCGCCGCACCCGGCCGCGGTCGAAGACGATCGCGATGAAGCGCCTGACCCGCGAGGAGCTGCGCGTCGGCGCGCTCATGTACCCGCCGGTCGAGGACCCGCGCCCGACCAGCCGTGAGGAGTGCCGCGGCGACGTGCGGCCGTGCCCGTGGGTGGCCTGCAAGCACCACCTCTACCTCGACGTGAACCCCGAGACCGGGTCGATCAAGATCAACTTCCCGGACCTCGAGCCGTGGGAGCTGCGCAACACCTGCGCGCTCGACGTCGCCGAGCGCGGCGGCATCACGCTCGAGGAGGTCGGCGAGATCATGAACCTGACCCGCGAGCGCATCCGCCAGGTCGAGGTCCGCGGCCTGCTCAAGCTGAAGATGGCGTCGCCGTCGCCCGAGGAGCTCGGCCGCGACCTGCTGCGCAAGCCGCCGATCGACAACTGACCCGCGCGTTCTCCTGGCGGTCGCGCGCTCATCGCGATCGCCGCCTCGATTCGGTTGTCGCGCCGTCCTCGCCGCACGCGATGGACCGGCGTCAGCGATCCTGCACTCACCGGGCAGCGCCGCGGGATCCCGCGGCGTTGCGCGTGCGCGCGCGTGATCGATCGGCTCCGGCGCGGACGCGATGGCCGCGCGCCTTGACCGTCGACACCGCGCCTGTTACGAGTGGCCACCTTTCGGAGGTGTCCATGCGCATCCGTCGCGCGCTGCTGTCGGTCTCCGACAAGCGCGGTCTCGTCGAGCTGGCTCGCACCCTCGCCGATCTCGGCGTCGAGATCCTGTCGACTGGCGGCACCGCCGCGGCCCTCGAGGCCGCTGGCGTGACCGTCGTCCAGGTGTCCACCCATACCGGCGCGCCCGAGATCCTGGACGGCCGGGTCAAGACGCTGCACCCGCGCATCCACGGCGGCCTGCTCGGGCGGCCCACGCCGGCCCACGAGGCCGAGATGGCGACCCACCAGATCGCGCCGATCGATCTCGTGGTCGTGAACCTCTATCCGTTCGAGGCCACGATCGCGAAGGCGGACACCACGCTCGCGCACGCGATCGAGAACATCGACATCGGCGGACCGTCGATGCTGCGCTCGGCCGCCAAGAACCACGAGCGGGTCACGGTCGTGGTCGAGCCCGACGACTACGGCGAGATCATCGCCGCGCTCAAGGCCGACGGCGGCGTGCCCCCGCGCCGGCGCCTGGCGCTGGCCCAGAAGGCCTTCGCGCACACCGCCGCCTACGATGCGGCGATCGCCGCGTACCTGAGCGCCTTGCCCGAGGGCGCCGCGGACGCGCCCGAGGCCGTGCCGGCGCGCCGCCCGCTGCCCGACACGCTGACCGTGCAGTGGCAGCGCCGCTACGATCTGCGCTACGGCGAGAACCCGCACCAGGAGGCGGCGTTCTACGCGGACGCCCGCTCGCCGCTCGGCAACGAGCGCGGCGCGCGCCCGACGATCGCCGGCGCCGAGGTGCTGGGCGGCAAGCAGCTCTCGTACAACAACCTGCTCGATCTCGACGCGGCGCTCGGCCTGGTGCTCGAGTTCGGCGGGCCCGCGGCGGTCATCGTCAAGCACAACAACCCGTGCGGCGTGGCCGCCGGCGACGACCTCGCGACCGCGTACGCGCGGGCCCGCGCCGCCGATCCGACCAGCGCGTTCGGCGGCATCGTCGCGGTCAACCGCGAGGTCGACCTCGCGCTCGCGCAGTTGCTCGCGGAGACCTTCCTCGAGTGCGTGATCGCGCCGGGCTACTCCGAGGCGGCCCGCGCCGCGCTCGCCGGCAAGAAGAACCTGCGGCTGTGCGCCGCCGGCGGCGACTGGGCCCCGCGGGCGGGCCAGAAGAGCTGGTCGATCCGCACGATCACCGGCGGCGCGCTGGTCCAGACCGTCGACACCGGGCTGGTCGCGGCCACCGACGCGCGGATCGTGACCAAGCGCGCGCCGACCGCGGAGGAGCTCGCCGAGCTCGACTTCGCCTGGCGCGTGGCGAAGCACGTGAAGTCGAACGCGATCGTCTTCACCCGCGATCGCGCGACCGTCGGCATCGGCGCCGGCCAGATGAGCCGCGTCGACTCGGTGAAGATCGCCGAGCGGAAGGCGCAGTCGCCGGTGAAGGGCTGCGCGGTCGCCTCCGACGCGTTCTTCCCGTTCCGCGACGGCGTGGATGTCCTCGCCGAGGCCGGCGCGACCGCGGTGATCCAGCCAGGCGGCTCGGTCCGCGACGAGGAGGTCATCGCCGCCGCCGACGAGCACGGGCTCGCGATGGTGTTCACCGGCATGCGTCACTTCCGCCATTGATTCGCGCTGCGCTGGAGAGCCCATGAAGATCCTCGTCGTCGGCAGCGGTGGGCGCGAGCACGCGCTGGTGTGGCGCCTGGTCAAGGGCGGCCACGAGGTGGTCGCGGCGCCTGGCAACCCGGGCATCGCGGCGCTGGCGCGGTGCGTGCCGATCGCCGTCGGCGATCAGGAGGGCCTGCGCCAGCTCGCGATCGAGGAGGAGGTCGCGCTGGTCGTGGTCGGCCCCGAGGCGCCGCTGTGCGCGGGGCTCGCGGATCGCCTGCGCGCCTCCGGCCTGCCGACCTTCGGCCCCGGCGCCGATGGCGCGCGGCTCGAGGGCTCGAAGGTGTTCTCGAAGCAGTTCTTCGCGCGCCACGGCATCCCGACCGCGGAGTTCGCGGTGTGCGCGACCGAGGACCAGGCCGCCGCGGCGGTCGCGCGGCTCGGCGGCGACGTGGTCGTGAAGGCCGACGGCCTGGCCGCGGGCAAGGGCGTGGTCGTGTGTAGCGATCCGGCGGAAGCGCTGGCGGCGGCCAAGGACATGCTGCTCGCGCGCCGGTTCGGCGACGCCGGGCTGCGCGTGATCATCGAGCGCAAGATCCCCGGCCGCGAGGTCTCGGTGCTCGCGATCACCGATGGCCACCGCCTGTGCGTGCTGCCGACCGCCGAGGATCACAAGACGATCTTCGACGGCGATCGCGGCCCCAACACCGGCGGCATGGGCACGGTGTCGCCGGCGTGGGCGTCGCCCGAGATCCTCGCCGCGATCGAGCGCGAGATCCTGGTGCCGACGGTCGCCGGGCTGCGCGCCGAGGGCATCGACTACCGCGGCGTGCTCTACGCCGGCGTCATGGTCGACGCCGCCGGCAAGCCCTGGCTGCTCGAGTACAACTGCCGCTTCGGCGATCCCGAGACCCAGCCGATCATGGCGCGCTGGCAGAGCGACCTCGGCGAGGTGCTCGCCGGCGCCGCGGCCGGTGCGCTGCCCGCGACCGCGCCGGTCTGGGATCCGCGGACCGCGGTCTGCGTGGTGGTCGCGGCCGCGGGCTACCCCGAGGCGCCGCGCACCGGCGACGCGATCACCGGGCTCGATGGCCTCGACGCCGACGACCGCGTGGTCTTCCACGCCGGCACCGCGCGCGAGGGCGCGCGGCTCGTCGTCGCGGGCGGCCGGGTGCTGGGCGTGACCGCGCTCGGCGCCGATGTCCACGCCGCCCGCGCGCGGGCCTACGCCGCCGTCGACGCGATCGGCCTGGCGGGCGCGCAGGTGCGCCGCGACATCGGGCTGCGCACGCGCTAGCCGCGCGCGCAGCGCGCGCCGATCGCGTCGAGCCGCGTGGTAGTTTCCGCCCGTGGCTGACCTCGCTCCGTTCCGCGGTATCCAGTTCGACAAGACCCGCGTCAACCTCGCCAAGGTGCTCGCGCCGCCCTACGACGTCATCGACGACGCCGAGCGCGCGCGCCTCGCGGCCGATCCCCACAACGCGGTCCACCTGATCAAGCCGGTCGCGCCGGACGGCGGCGATCCGTACCAGGCCGCGGCCGCCACGCTCCAGTCGTGGCTGGCCGAGGGCGTGCTGCGCCGCGACACCAGCCGCGCGGTCTACCGCTACCACCAGACCTTCTCGACGCCGGAGCTCGGCGATCGGGTCGTGACCCGGCGCGGGTTCGTGGCCGCGGTCCGGCTCGAGCCGTTCAGCGCCAAGGTCATCATCCCGCACGAGCGCACGCTGGCGGCGCCGCGCGCGGATCGCCTCAAGCTGCTGACCGCGACCCGCACGCAGCTGTCGCCGGTGTTCGGCCTGTACCCCGATCCCGCCGGCGAGGTCGAGCGCCTGTTCCGCAAGTGGGACCGCGCCGCGCCCGACCTGACCGCGGTCACCGCCGACGGCGTGACCCACACGATGTGGCGCTGCGCCGACGCCGAGCTGGTCGGTGGGCTGCGCCGCGCGTTCAGCCCCAAGAAGATCTACCTGGCCGACGGCCATCATCGCTACGACACCATGCTCGCGTACCGCGACGCGCTGCTCGCCAAGGGCGATCCGGGCATGTACAGCGCCGCGAACTACGGCCTCATGTTCCTGTGCGCGACCGATGATCCGGGCCTCGTCGTGCTGCCGACCCACCGGCTCGTCCACGGCCTCGCCGAGGTCAGCCGCGAGCAGCTGCTCGAGCGCGCCAAGGAGTTCTTCATCGTCGAGAAGCTGCCGGGGGCCGCGCGCGACGCCGCGGCGGTGCGCGCCGCGATCGCGAGCACGCCGACCCACCAGCCGGCGATCGCCGTGGTGTTCCCCGGCGAGCCCGACGCCTGGCGCCTGACCCTCGATCCGCACGTGAACCCGGCCGCGGTCGGCGTCGCCGGCCACGCCGTGGTCGCGCGCCTCGACGTGAGCCTGCTGCACGGCATCGTGCTCGAGCGCATCCTCGGCATCACGCCCGCGGCCCAGGAGGCGCAGACCAACCTGCGCTACGTCAAGGACACCGCCCAGGCGCTCGCCGAGGTCGCCGATCGCAAGGCGCAGATCGGCTTCATCGTCGGCGCGCCGCGGTTCCCCGAGATCAAGCACCTCGCCGATCTCGGCGAGCCGATGCCGCAGAAGTCGACCTACTTCCACCCGAAGCTGGCGACCGGCCTGGTGATGAACCCGATCGATCGCGACGAGGATCTGCAGTAGCGCGAGCGCCGGTTACCGGGCCTTCGGCCAGCGCAGCACCTGGATCGGCAGGCCGCCGTAACCCGAGTCCGCGATGCGGACCTCCTTGGGCGTGTCGAACAGCGCGTGCATGATGATGTCGTCCTCGTCGAGGACGCCGATCGTGCCGCGGTCCTCGACCAGCGCGCCGACGTGGCGGGGGAACAGCACGAGATCGCCGACCGCGGGGAAGCGGACCGGCGCGCCGTGGGCATCGCGGTAGATGCCGTCGTCGCTGGGCTGGCCGGTGGCGAGGGTGCGGGTGTGCTGCGGCAGCTCGCCGGTCCAGCTGTACGGCACCTTGAGGCCGAGGCGGCGCGCGCCGTAGGTGACGAAGTCGGCGCAGTCGGAGCCCTCGAGGCGCTCGGACTGGTGGGTCGCGTCTGTCCCGCCGGCGGACGCCCAGATGTAGGGCTGGCCGTAGAGCTCGGTGAGCCAGCCGAGGTACGTGTCGTCGCGGCGGATCGAGATGCGATGCACGCTGTCCTGCAGGCCGCCCGAGCCGCGGCCGCGCCGCGCCGCGGCGCCAGGGCTGGCGATCGCGCGCGCCCCCTGGGTGATCGTGAGCTGGTAGCGCATCGTGCCGACGCCGTTGCCGTGATCCGGCGTGAGGGTCGGGCGGACGTCGGCGACGAGCGCGGGCGCGGTGGCGCGATCGATCGCCGTGGCGCGGTAGTCGATGGCCTCGTAGCGGAAGCCGCCGCCCTCGGTGTTGGACATGCTCGCGGCGGCGGGCTCGACGCGCGCCCACGCCAGCGTCAGCCCTGGCGCCTCGGCGAACGGCCGCGCGGCGATGCGCTTGCCGCCGATGCGCAGGTCCGGCGCGTCGCTGAAGTAGACGCGATCGCGGCCGCGCTGCACGACCGCGACAGCGTGGAGCGTCACGCGCTGATCGGCGCGCGCGTGCTTGGCGGTGTCGTCGATCGGCCCGGCGTCGACCTGGGACACGACGACCGCGCGGATGACCTCGCCGGTGGCGGCGGGATCGCCTAGCGCGCCGACGGGGACGTCAGCCCCGGCGTGGGTGGAGGTGGGCGCGGCGACCGCCGGTGCGGCCCGGGCCACGACGCTGGGGCCTTCGCCGGCGCGGGCGGGGTCGCCGCAGGCGCTGGCGAGGAGGAGGGCGGCGAGGGCGGTGCGCGCGCGGGGCGGAGTGGGGCGCATCGTGATCGTGAAACGCGCGAGGCCGCGGATCGATTCGCGCGATGTGGTGCGGCGCACGGTCGCGCCGGTGCTCAGGTCGCGTAGACCCGGCGCACGACCCGCGACAGCGCGATGTCGTCGTCGCACACCGCCACGTGGAGCAGCACGCCGCGGTGCCAGCCGACGCAGCGATGGCCGCGACCGTCGTCGAAGATCGCGCACGGGACCTCGGGCTCGACGCGCCGCACCGCCTCGATCGTGGTGGCCGTCCACGAGCCCAGCTCGAGCAGGCCGCGGGCGCCGAGCTCGGTCATGCCGATCTCGGCGACCGGAGTGAGCAGGCCGTCCTGCTGCCCGAGCGCGCGGGCATAGGCGGCGCCGCGCGCGCCGCACTCGTGCAGCCAGCCCAGCGACGGCGCGATGCCGCCCCAGCGCGCAGTCGCGCCGACCTCGGCGAGCAAGGTCGCCGTCGACAGCCGGTGCCGCGGCGCGAACCCGCGCTCGCGCGGCACCCAGGTGACCGCGGGGCTGCCCTGGGCCAGCGCGATCAGGGACTCGGTGCTGTGGCGCTTGAGCGCGCGGACCAGCGCGACCTCGGTGATGAGCCCGCGCGCGAGCAGCGCCTGCCCGATCGGCTCCTTGGTCTCGCGGCACGACGCGACGATGTCCTCGAGCTCGGCGGTCGACAGCGAGCGGGTCGCCTGGGCGCGCAGCAGGTCCGAGAGGCGGCGGCCCATGCCGTTGGCCGCGATCCAGCAGACCTGGCGATCGTCGACGAGGATCGCGCCACCCGGGCTGTCACCGCCCTGGATCATCAGCGACCCGGTCGCGCCGTCCGGCAGCTCCTCCACGCGCTCGAGCAGCTCGATGATCGCCGCGATGTCGAGCCGACCCGCTACGCCCTCGCTCATGGGGAGAGCATACGTGGGGGCCGGCGCCCGCGCCGCCGCTCCGCGCGCTCATCGGATGGTGTGAAACGAAACAAAGCCGTTACTCAGGCGTTGTTGGTTCGCTACCCGCACCGCGCAGGATGAACTCATGGACGCTCCGATTCGCTTCCTCCGCACGTTCGCCGATTACACCGTGGGCACGCTGATCGTCGTCGCGCAGCTCGCGCTCGCCGACCGGCGCCGCGCGCAGCCGGCGCTCGCCGCTGGCCGCCGCTAGGTTGTCGCCTCGTCGCGCGGCCTGACCACCTGCGCCTGAAAGTGTGCTGACCGCGGTGGTCAGTCGTGTGAGTTGAAAGTTCTACTTTCAACTTCCCTGCCGTCAGCGCTTCTGGTCTAGTCCGACGCGTGGGAGTCCCGCGCACGCAACGAGCTGAGCAGCCGAAGCTCGTCAAGATCTCCGACCTCGCCAAGATGTCGGGGGTCCCGACCCCGACGATCAAGCACTACGTGCGCGAGGGCCTGCTGTCCGGCCCGCACAAGCGCACCAGCCGGAACATGGCGTACTACGACGCCCGGCTCGCGGATCGCGTGCGGGTGATCAAGGAGCTGCAGCAGGAGAAGTTCCTGCCGCTCAAGATCATCTCCGATCTGCTCGAGCCTCCGCCGTCGGCCGCGATCCGCGCCGACCTCGATCAGGTGCAGCGCCGCCAGCTCGGCGAGCTCGAGCCGGCGATCCGCGCCGGCAGCCTCGAGGCCCGCCGCAAGCGCGTCGCCGCGCCGGCGCGCAAGCGCAGCAAGAGCGAGGTCCTGGCCGACCTGATGATGTCGGCCGAGGACCTCGAGTTCATGGGCTCGCTCAACCTCGTCTCGGCCACCGCGTTCCGCGGCGGCGACGCGGTCTACACCGGCGCCGATCTCGATCTCCTCGAGATCATCGACGAGACCCGCCGCAAGGGCCTCGGCGACCTGTTCCCGATGTCGATCCTCGAGCCGTACGCGGCGGCGATCCGCACGCTGGTGCGGGTCGAGATCGAGCTGTTCCGCCGCCAGGTGCTCTCGGGCGCCAAGCTGCCGGCGCTCGGCCTCGACGAGATCGCGCGCGAGGCCACGGCGCTCGGCGAGCGGCTGGTGGTCGCGATGCGCGCCAAGCTGATGATCCCCGAGCTCCAGGCGGTCGCGAAACCGCCCGAGCCGCCTGCCACTGACGAGAAACCGCCCGCCGCACCGCCGCCACCGCGGCGTCGTCACTAGCACCGAGCTTCGAGTCCGTGTTGTTCCGGTCGCGCGAGGGCGCGGCCAGGAGGGGTCGTCATGCGCCGTTCGAGCGTGTTCGGAGTCCTGCGTTCGCTGTCCCTGTCGCTGTCAGCCGCGGCGCTCGTCGCCTGTGGGTCGGGCACGGCGACCTTCACCGATGCCAGGCCTGGCACCGTCGACGCGGATCCCGCCGCGCCCGACGCGGATCCGACCGCGCCCGACGCGAAGCCGACGCCCGACGCCGCGCCGGGCTCGCCCGACGCGATGGTGTCCTCGGCCGACCCCGGCACGATGGGCAGCTACGCGGTCAACGTCACCGACAACGTCAAGATCCCGACCGCGAAGGGCGACGAGACCTCGACCATCTACCAGCCGTCGACCGACGGCGGCGCGACCGCGGCCGCCGGCCCGTTCCCGCTGCTGGTGGTCTCGACCGGCTTCCAGATCGGCCGCGCCAACTACGCGCTGACCTGCAAGCACATCGCGTCGTGGGGCTACGTCGTGCTCATCCACGACTACGCCAGCGGCAACCACCAGGACCACGCCGCGGGCGTGTCGTCGATCCTCGACTGGGCGCTGGGCGCGTCGTCCGGCATCTCGGGCCACATCCAGGCCGACAAGATCGCGACCGCCGGCCACTCGATGGGCGGCAAGGTCAGCATCCTGTCGGGCGTCCTCGACACCCGCATCAAGGCGGTCATCGGCTGGGATCCGGTCGACGCGCTGCCGCCGATCGCCGACGGCTCGTACTCGGTCACGCCCGAGAAGATGGGCATGCTGACGGTGCCGTTCGCGGTGCTCGGCGAGACCACCGACTCGACCGGCGGCTTCGGCGGCGCGTGCGCCCCGGCCGCCGACAACTTCCACCAGTTCTTCGTCGGTGCCTGCAACGTGCCGAGCGCGCTCGAGGTGACGATCGACAAGTCCGATCACACCCAGTGGGTCGACTCGCGCTCGTCGTGCGGGCTCGCCTGCCTGGTGTGCGGCACCGGCGCGACGCCGCCGGCGACGACCCTGCAGATCACGCGGCGCGTGACCGTCGCGTGGCTCGAGAAGTACCTGCGCGGCGCGACGACGATGGACGCGTGGCTCGCGGCGCCGGGCATCGGCACGCCGACCACCGTCAGCACGGTCCCGGGCTGCTGAGCGATCCCGACCGTGAAACGGATCGTGATCGTGTCGGACCGATCTGGTATCTCGCGCTCATGACGATCGAGGGCACCAGCCCCAGCGTGCGCAAGGCCACCCCCCGTGATGCCGCCGCGCTCGCGGCGCTGGTCAACACGGCCTACGAGGTCGAGCACTTCTTCGTCGCGGGCGACCGCACCAACGCCGACGAGATCGCGGCGCTCGCGCGCGACGGCGTGATGCTCGTGCTCGACCGTCCGGGCGGCGGACTCGCCGCCGCGGTGATGGTGAAGGCGGTCGGCGGCCACGGCTTCCTCGGGATGCTGTCGGTCGCGCCCGGCCTGCAGGGTCAGGGCCTCGGCCGGCGCATGGTCGCGGTCGCCGAGGCCTGGTGCGCGGCGCTGGGCTGCGCCGAGATGACCCTCGAGGTCGTCAACCTGCGCACCGAGCTCGAGGCCTGGTACCGCAGCCTCGGCTACCGCGCGGTCGGCACCGCGCCGTACGTGCACCGGCCCGCGCTCAAGCCGTGTCACTTCGTGTGCCTGGCCAAGCCGCTGTCGGCGGGGCTGGGCTAGTTGTTTAGATCTTCGTGTTTGGTATGTGT
>JAIOQA010000416.1 GCA_021413675.1 Deltaproteobacteria bacterium
CGTGCAGGGCGAGCGGCTGCTGGGCGTGCTGGTGGTGGGGCACGCGATCGGCGCGCCGGCGGCGACCGAGCTGTCGGCGCTGCTCGGCGGGCGCGCGCTCGCGATCCGCGGCCACGGCGCGGTGATCGCGGCGATCGGCGAGGGCGATCCAGCGGCGCTGGCCACCGCCGCGCGCGGCGACACGCTCGCGGTCGGCGGCAAGACCTGGCTGGTCGACGTCGCGGCCTGGCCCGGCGCGACCGGGCTCGAGGTCGTCGTGCTGGGCGATCTCGATGCGGCGCTGGCGCCCGCCGAACGGCTGCAGCGCGTGTTGTATGTCGTCGGCGTGGCGGCGCTGCTGATCGCGCTGCTGGTCGCGATCGCGCTGGGCGGCGCGCTGTCGCGGCCGGTCGAGCGGCTGGTCGGCTTCACCGACAAGATCGCGGCCGGCGATCTCGCGGCGCGCGCCGAGGAGAAGGGCGTGCGCGAGCTGCGCCAGCTCGCGGCCCGCATGAACGCGATGGCCGGGCAGCTCGACGCCGGCCGCACCGCGATCGTCGATCGCGCGCGGCTCGCCGACGAGATGGCGCTGGCGACCCGCATCCAGACCTCGATCCTGCCGCGCGAGTTCGCGGTGCCACGGCTCGAGATCGCGGCGCGCATGGATCCCGCGAGCGAGGTCGGCGGCGATTACTACGACGTCCTCGCGGTGCCCGGCGGCGCGTGGATCGGCATCGGCGACGTCTCGGGCCACGGCCTCGACGCCGGCCTGTACGCGCTGATGGCGCAGACCGCGGTCGCCGCGGTCGTCGACGCGCGCCCGGGCGCGCCGCCGCGCGAGCAGATCGCCGCGGTCAACCGGATCCTGCGCGCGAACGCCTGGGGCCGGCTCGGCGACGTGCGCCACATGACCCTGTGCCTGGCCCGGTTCTTCGACGACGGGCGCGTGACCTTCGCGGGCGCGCACCTCGATCTGATCGTCGTCCGCGCCGACGGCAGCGCCACCGCGATCGCCACGCCCGGCACCTGGGTCGGCATCATCGACGATGTCGATGACGTCACCGTCGACGGGGCGCTGACGCTGGCCGCCGGGGACACGCTCGTGGTCTACAGCGACGGCGTGGTCGAGGCGGCGGCCGCGAGCGGCGAGCACTTCGGGCTCGAGCGGCTGACCGCGGTCGCGCGCGCCGCCGCGAGCGCGGGCCCGGCGGCGGTGGTCGCGCAGGTCGTGGCGGCGGTCGCGGCCCACCGCGTGCAGCAGGACGACGACGTCACGGTGGTGGCGTTGCGGTATCGTGGGGCCTCGTGAGGAAGCCGTGAGTCTCGACGACCACATCCGCGTCGCGGCCGGCGCGCTCGCGCGCGGCTTCATCGACGCGAAGAGCTTCGCCGACGCGATCCGCCAGGGCGCCGAGGGCGCGCCGCTCGACGAGGTCTGGCTCGCGACCGGTCGGCTGTCGCCGGAGCAGCTCGGCGAGCTGCAGGGCTTCTCGGGCGAGACCGTCGCGGTCGGCGGCGCGACCTTGCCAGCGGGCGACGGCACGCCGATCGCGGTCGGCACCGATCCGCAGCTCGCGGCGCTGTCGGAGTGGCTCGCGCACGCGTCGGTGATCGGCTTCGGCCACGTGCCGCCGGCGC
>JAIOQA010000370.1 GCA_021413675.1 Deltaproteobacteria bacterium
GAGACGATCAACAAGCTCATCCGCACCTCGCGGTACCTCGTCCAGGAGTACGGCCGCGAGCCGACGCCGGAGGAGATCGCCGAGAAGATGGAGCTGCCGCTCGACAAGGTCCGCAAGGTCCTGAAGATCGCCAAGGAGCCCCTCAGCCTCGAGACCCCGATCGGTGAGGAGGAGGACTCGCACCTCGGCGACTTCATCGAGGACAAGAGCATCACGTCGCCGAGCGAGGCCGTGATCTCGGTGAACCTCGCCGAGCAGACCCGCTAGGTGCTGGCCACGCTGACGCCGCGCGAGGAGAAGGTCCTCCGCATGCGCTTCGGCATCGGCGAGAAGAGCGACCACACCCTCGAGGAGGTCGGCCAGGACTTCGAGGTGACCCGCGAGCGCATCCGCCAGATCGAGGCCAAGGCGCTGCGCAAGCTCCGCCACCCGTCGCGGTCGAAGCGCCTCAAGGCGTTCGTCGAGAACTGATCGAGATCCGCGACTGACGACGGCCCCGCTCGCGCAACGAGCGGGGTCGGTTCGTTTTCGGGGAGCGCCCTTCGTTCACGACCACGTACGTCGACGTGATCGTCAACGTCGACGTGATCGTCGGGTCACGCCTTGGTGGGTCAGTACGAGTTCGGGTAATCGGTCGGCGGCGGATAGGCGCCGTAGCCCTGCCCGCCGTACGGATCGGGCTGCGCTGGCGCCGCGTTCGGATCCGCGGGCTGCGCGTTCGCGCGCCAGCCGGTCCACTCGCCCATGCGATCGCGCGCGGTGGTCCACCAGCGCCCGGAGAACCGCTGGCCGCTGGTCTCGAACACCAGGTAGCCCGCGCCGACCAGGGGCGCGCCATCCGACGGCTCCTGCCAGGTGAAGCGCAGGACGTTGCCCTCGAGCTTGCCGGCGAAGTAGCCGATCACGTCGGCGCCGTTGCGCTGGTAGACCCAGACGCCCTGGAGCTGGCCGCCGCCCGGGCCGCCGCGCTGGACGTCCTCCTCGAGCTTCACGGCCCCGAAGTTCGACTTCCACAGGCCGAGGGTGCGCGGAGCCTCCATCGCCTGGGGCTGCGGCGGCTGGTACAGGCCCGTGCTGGTCGGGTAGTTCGGATCGGCGGGCTGCACGCACGCGCCGGCCCAGAGCACCGCCGCGGCCAGGCCCACGGCCCTGGCTCCGGCGCCCGCGGTTCGAGCCAGCTGCGCGGAACGAGAAAGGAATCGCCAGGTCATCGCACGCGAGCCTACCACCTCCGGGTTGCGCGCCCCGGCGTGAAACGATAGTGTGCCGCGCAGCCTCGTGCGGTCGAGCACAGGTCGAGATGACAACTCGCTCGTATCGTCTCGGAACGCGTTTCCGATCGCATACGGAATCCCGGGCCCATAGCTCAGTCGGTTAGAGCGGCCGGCTCATAACCGGTTGGTCCCTGGTTCAAACCCAGGTGGGCCCACCCCACGAAGGACGTACCGTGAACCTGAAGGAACAGTTGGTCGCCCTCCTGGAGCTCCAGACCATCGACTCGAAGGTCAAGGAGCTCGATTCCACGATCCGTGCGCTGCCCGGTCGCCTCGACGGCATCCGGCGAGACCTCGCCAAGCTCGAGGGCCTCGTCGGCGCCGAGCGCCAACGGGTCACCGAGACCCAGACCTGGCGCAAGCAGCAGGAAGAGCAGCTGCAGCGCGACCAGGACGCGATGCGCATGGCCAAGAGCAAGCTGTCCGGAACCCGGACAGGCAAGGAGTACAACGCCGCGACCCGCGAGGTCGACTACAAGAAGAAGGCGATCAGCGAGCGCGAGGCCGAGCTCAAGAAGGTCACCGAGGTCCTGGCAACGACCACCAGCCAGGCTGGCGCGCACGACAAGGACGTCGACGACCTGAAGACCCACCTCGCGACCGAGGAGGCCGCGGTCAACGAGAAGATCGCGGCGCTGCAGACCGAGATCACCGAGGTCACCGTCGGCCGCGGCGCGGTCCGCGCCCGGGTCGAGCCGGCCTGGCTCAAGACCTACGACACGCTGACCTCGAAGCGCGGCTACGCGGTCGCGCCGGTGATCAAGGGCTCGTGCCAGGGCTGCCACATGAAGCTGCCGCCCCAGCTCAACAACATCCTCGCGCGTATGGAGTCGCTCGAGGTGTGCCCGCGCTGCGGCCGCATCGTCTACCGCCAGGACACGCTGACGCCCGCCGAGCCCGCGACCTGACGCGCCCGCCCCCGGAGGCCCCGCACACCTCGGGCGCCTCGACTGACCGGGCCGCTTGCGGTGCCCCCCGCCCTCTGTTACGGGTAGGGCGCTCTCCCGTCGGAGAGGTCGAGGTGATCGCTGGTGCACGCAGGCGACTGCGTGCGCGGGAGGAAAGTCCGAGCTTCACAGGGCAGGGTGCTGGCTAACGGCCAGTCGGGGTGACTCGCAGGACAGTGCCACAGAGAACAGACCGCCCGTCGCCGCGAGGCGCGCGGGTAAGGGTGAAACGGTGCGGTAAGAGCGCACCGCCTGACCGGTGACGGTCGGGGCACGGCAAACCCCACCCGAAGCAAGACCAGACAGGGGTCGCGTGGCCCGCGCGATGACTCCGGGTTGGTCGCTCGAGCCCACTGGCAACGGTGGGCCTAGATGAATGATCGCCACCGGCGCAAGCCGGAACAGGACTCGGCTTATCAACCTCTCCGACGGGAGGGCACTTTCTGCGGCGCTCGCCGCGGCGCTTCGCTGCGCGCCGCGCGAGGCGCGGAGCGTATGCTCGCGCGATGCGCCTCTGCCCCGCCCTCCTGATCGCGCTCGCGGCCTGCGGCGGCACCTCGGCGTCGACCATCGACGGCGCGACCGCGCGCGATGCCGCGATCGACGCGATCGCCGCGCCTGACGCCGCGCCGCCGATCACCGCGCCGAGCGAGACCTGGACCTGGGTCCCGATCGACGGCATGCAGTGCGGCGACGGCTCGCCGACCGGCATCGGCGTGAACCTCACCGATCGCTCCGACCGGATCCTCGTCTACCTGCAGGGCGGCGGCGCGTGCTGGGACGCGGCCACGTGCTTCCAGGTGATGAGCGCGGCGTACGTCACCACCGGCTACGGCGAGGCCGACTTCACCGCCGAGATCGCCTCGGTCGGCCAGAGCTACATCTTCCAGCGCACCGGCGCCAACCCGTTCGCCGACGCGAGCTGGATCTACGTGCCCTACTGCACCGGCGACCTGCACAGCGGCGACGCGACGCCCAGCTACAGCGACAACGGCACGCCGCGCACGGTCCACCACGTCGGCCGCGCGAACCTCGCCCGCGTGCTCGCGCGCGCCGCCGCGACCCGGCCCGCCGCCGATACGGTGTGGCTGGTCGGCGTGTCCGCGGGCGGCTTCGGCGTGGCGTTCAACTACGCCGCCGCCCGCGCGGCGTGGCCGGGCGCCGCCGCGTTCCGCGCCCTCGCCGACTCGGCGCCGCTGGTGACGATGGAGGCCACGCGCTGGGCCGCGATGCAGGCGTCGTGGCACCTCGCGTTCCCCGCGGGGTGCACCACGTGCGCGACCGATCTCGGCGCGATGCCGGCGGCGCTGCGCGGCGCGATGCGCGCGACCGATCGCTACGGCCTGCTCGCCAACACCGGCGACCAGACGATCACCACCTACTTCGGGCTGACCAACCTCGGGCTCGCGTCGGCGACGATCGCCGAGCAGGCGGCGATGCCCGCGGGCTCGGGTCAGGCCGCGTGGCTCACCGCCGGCACCAGCCACGTCGTGCTCGCGAACCCGCTGCTCGTCGCCGGCGGCATCTCGGTGCAGGACTGGGTCGCGCGCTGGGCGACCGGCGACGCGGCGTGGGCGAACGCCGGCCCCTGAACGTGCGGCGCGGCGTTGCAGCGCCGCGCGCGATCAGGCCGTCAGCGCGCCGTACGCGCCGCGCGAGAGGTTGGCGCGGATCGCCATCGCCTCGCGCACGACCTTGATCGCGTCCTTCACCGGGTTGATGCGCGAGCGCTTGTCGTCGAGCCAGGTGACCGCGACCTCGGCGATCGCGTAGCCGCGGCGCCGCGCGATCGCGAGGATCTCGAGATCGAAGGCCCAGCCGTCGATGCGGCCGCGCGCGAACAGATCCTCGGCGGCCGCCGCGGTGAACGCCTTGAAGCCGCACTGCGTGTCGCGGATGCCCGGCACCAGCGAGCGCTGGATCACCTTGTTCGCGAGCCGGCTCCACACGCGGCGGTACAGCGGCTGCTTCTGCGCGACCGCGGCGCCGTCGGCGTAGCGCGAGCCGATCGCGATCGGGCAGTCATCGCTCACGCGCGCGAGCAGCTTGGGCAGCTCCTCCGGCGGCATCGAGCAGTCGGCGTCGCACATCACGCGGATGCGGCCGCGCGCCTCGAGCATGCCGACGCGCACCGCCGCGCCCTTGCCGCGGTTCGGCATCTGGCGCACGCAGCGCAGGTGCGGGATCTCGGCCGCGACCCGATCGACGAGATCGGCGGTGCCGTCCTGCGAGCCGTCGTCGACGACGAGGATCTCCCAGGTCAGCGCGGTGCCGGCGGCGAAGGCGGTGAGGAACGCGTGGACGCGGTCGAGCGTGGGGCGCAGCCGCTGGGCCTCGTTGTAGGCGGGGATGACGATCGAGAGGTCGATGACAGCAGCGAGCGAACCCATGGCGATCTCCTGCCGGCGAACCGGCACAAGCGAGCGAGCGGCGCGCACCGGGATGGCGCGCGCACGACAAGAACTGCGACGAGTCGAGGAACGTCAGGCCATCGAGGCCGCGGGCGACAGCTCCGGCGCGCGGAACACCCGCTTCTGCGCCGGGTAGCTCCACACCGCGAACACCACCGCGGCGCACAGGATCTTCGCGAGCAGGTACGGCACGCCGCACACGACCGCGACGAGCTGCATCGACAGCGCCATGATGAGCGCCGACGCGACCGCGACCAGCGCGAACGCGCCGAGCTGCCGCACGCGCAGCGGCGTGTGATCGCGGAACGCGACGTACTTGTTCATCGCGAAGCACACGCCCGCACCCGCGAGCGCACCGGCGAACGCGCTCGCGGCCACCGGCGCGCCGCTCTCGACCAGCGAGGTCAGGACCGCGACATCGATCGCGGTGCCGAGCCCACCGCCGAGACACGCTCCGAGAAGCTTGTGCACGTTGCGCATGGGAGGTCTCTAGAGCAGTGGTCGTGCCACTGACCCAAGTGGCCGAAACCAGCCCGGCCCACGCCCCGCCGGTGGTGGAGGTTCAACGAGGTGCGGGGGACGCCGGTTGGGCGTCGAACATCCCACCGTCACCCCGCGGCGGCTCGGCCGCCTCGTCATCGCCGGGCGGCTCGTCGTCGTCGCCGGGATCGCCGGGATCCGCCGAGAACACCGCGGGATCCGCGTCGGCATCGCAGCCGCGGCCGCGCACCAGGCCATCGAGCGCCAGGCCGCCGCCGCCGGCGAGCCGCGCGATCTCGGCGCCGGTCGACGCGTCGACCACGCGGATCGCGTCGTCCACGACATAGGCGACGCGGCCACCGTCGACCCAGCGGACCTGCCCCGGCGCATCCGCGGTGCCGAGCGAGCGCAACTTGCCGGTCGCGGCGTGCACGACCTCGACGCGCACGTGCTGGCGCGCGGTGCACGGGCCCTCGGGCAGGCTCGCGTACGCGAGGCGCACGCCATCGGGCGACCAGGTCATCGTGTCGCCGTCGACCACCTTGGGCGGCTCGATGGTCTTGCCCGAGGTCTCGATGCGGAACGCGCTCGCGACGTGATCGTCGTCCCAGTCGGCGGTGACGTTGGCGATCGGCAGGCGATCGCGGCTCGCCGCGCCGCCCGCGACCGCCACGCCATGGCCGGGCAGCGGGCCCTTGCCCCTGGTCTTGCTGCCGCGCCGCCAGTCGACGCGCCAGACCGCGCTCGCGTGGTGGCCCGCGGGCAGCTCGACCTCGAGCGAGGGCTCGCCGTTCTTCGACGGGCGCCACGCCAGCGCGAGCCGCGGCTGCGCGCCGAGATCGAGCTCGCGCCCGACCTTGCCCGAGGCGCGATCGATCGCGCCGATGCGCACGCGCGCCGACGCGCCCGCGCCGCGCAGCGCGACGTAGGCGAGGAACGGCGCGCCCGGCGCATCGAGCACCGCCGCGATCGTGCCGCCCGAGCGCGTGAGCCGCAGCCAGCGCTTGTCGACCGGATCGTAGGCGAACACCTCCGAGGGCTGGCGCGGATCGCGCGGGTGCTTGCTCGCGACCGGGCGGCCGATCGCGATCACCGCGCGCGCCAGCGCCGCGCCGTACGCGTCGCGGTACTTCTCCGCGACTCGCAGCCAGGCCGCGCCGTATGGCGAGGCGCGGAAGTCCGCGAACAGCGGCAGGGTCAACGAGCGCTCGCCCCACTTGGCCCAGTCGCCCGCCGCGGCGATGCCGAGCGGCTCGAGCATGTCGGCCATCGCGCCCTGGCGCGCGAGCCCGGCCGCCTCGAGCCACGCGGCATCGACATGCGCCGGGTCGGCCGCGCGCGCCTCGCGACAGGCCGCGACCACGCCGGCCCAGTCGTCGCGCTTCTCGGAGGCCAGCGCGCGGGCGTAGGCGGCCGCGCCTGGACCATGTCGGTAGGCGTAGGCGTCGAGGCTCGGTGCGCCAAGTGGGCGCATCGCGGGATCAGGTACTTGGATCGCGGCGTCCGACGGCGTCACCGACGGTGACGCCCCTGAGCCCGGATCGTCATGCGCGGCCCCGCCACCGCACGCGGCGATCCCGGCCAGGCCGGCGAGGAGCACGGCTCGCACCCGCATGAGCGTCCCCAATACCATGGCCATCGACGCGCCGCACAACTCCTGTGCTATAGAGCCGCACCCATGCCCGCCCCGCGTCCCCTGTGCCTCGCCGTCGTCGGCGTGATCGCACCCTGGGTCGTGGCGTGCAACGACGGCCCGCAGCCCCGCGCCGGCAGCGCCGCGCCCGCCGCGCCCGCCGCGCCGTCGACGCGCCCAACCGCGCCCGCGCCCGCGCCGCTGACCACGGTCCGCGATCCGCTGGGCCAGGTCGTCGCCGAGGTCCGGCTGGATGGCGACGGCGCGCGCTGTGGCGTGCGCGTCGATCAGGTCGCGCTCGAGGTCGTGCGCGACGGCGCCGCGACCACCGCCTCGCCCGGCACGGCTGGCGCGGCGCTCCGCCTCGAGCCCGGCCCCGCCGGCGACGTGATCACCAGCGACGGCGCGCGCTCGGCCCGCATCTACCGCGACCCCGCGCGCCCCGGCCACGTCGACATCCTCGACAACGACGGCGTCGCGATGGTCCGCATCGCGATCGATGGCGACGGCGCCACGCTCGTCGATGCCTCGCGCGCGGCCGTCGCCCGCGCCCGCAAGGACGGCGGCCGCATCGTCGTCGATGATCCCGATGGTCGCGCGCTGGCGTATGTCAGCGGCGACGATCTGGAGGTCGCCGCGCTGCTCGTCGCGTCCGCCGTGCCCCCCGATCTGCGCGGCCTCGCCGCGTGTGACCGACTCTTGACTCCGGCGGTTCCGCCGGCCGGGACCCCATGAAAGCCGTACAGACTGAGATCCGCAACATCGCCATCATCGCGCACGTCGATCATGGCAAGACCACCCTGGTCGACGGCCTGATGAAGCAAGCCGGCACCTTCCGCACGGGCGAAGTCGTCTCCGAGCGGGCGATGGACTCGAACGATCTCGAGCGCGAGCGCGGCATCACGATCCTGTCGAAGTGCACGTCGGTCACCTGGAAGGGCGTGCGCATCAACATCGTCGACACCCCCGGCCACGCCGACTTCGGCGGCGAGGTCGAGCGCGTGCTCGGCATGGTCGACTCGGTGCTCCTGCTCGTCGACGCCTACGAGGGCGCGATGCCGCAGACCCGCTTCGTCACGCAGAAGGCGTTCGAGATGGGCCTCGCGCCCATCGTCGTCGTCAACAAGATCGATCGCCCGGGCGTCGAGCCCCACAAGGTGATGGACGAGGTCTTCGAGCTGTTCCTCGCGCTCGGCGCGTCGAGCCACCAGCTCGACTTCCCGGTCATCTACGCCTCGGGCCGCCAGGGCTACGCGATCAAGGAGCTCGGCGACGAGCCCAAGGATCTCGGCCCGCTGCTCGACCTGATCGTCGAGAAGGTGCCGCCGCCGGAGGCCGACATCGACGCCGCCCTGTGCATGCAGGTCGCGACGCTGGCCTACGACGACTTCCTCGGCTTCCTCGCGATCGGCCGCATGCGCTCGGGCAAGGCCAAGGTCGGCGATCGCGTGCTGCTCGCCCACCGCGACGGCACCAAGGAAGAGTTCCGCGTCCAGAAGGTCCTGGGCTTCCAGGGCCTCAAGCGGTTCGAGCTGGCCCAGGCCGCGGCCGGCGACATCGTCGCGTTCACCGGCATGAGCGAGCTCAACGTCGGCGAGACGATCACGTCGATCCAGCAGCCCACGATCCTGCCGCTGCTCCAGATCGATCCGCCGACCATCACGATGACCTTCCGGGTCAACGACGGGCCGTTCGCCGGCAAGGAAGGCAAGTTCGTCACCTCGCGCAACCTGCGCGAGCGCCTGATGCGCGAGATCAAGTCCAACGTCGCCTTGCGCGTCGAGGACACCGCCGAGGCCAGCGCGTTCCGCGTCTCGGGCCGCGGCGAGCTCCACCTCTCGATCCTGGTCGAGACGATGCGGCGCGAGGGCTACGAGCTGTGCGTGTCGCAGCCGCAGGTCATCACCCGGACCGGCGCCGACGGCAAGCTCGAGGAGCCGTACGAGCACGCGCTGATCGACGTCGACGAGGCCTACTCGGGCGCGGTCATCGAGGAGCTCGGTCGCCGCCTCGGCGTCATGACCGAGATGCGCCCGGCCGGCCCCGGCCGGACCCGCCTCGAGTACCGCATCCCGGCCCGCGGCCTCATCGGCTACCGGTCGCAGTTCATGACCGACACCCGCGGCACCGGCGTCATCTACACCCAGCTCGACGAGTACGGGCCGTGGGGCGGGACGATGAAGACGCGGTCGGCGGGCGTGCTCATCGCCAGCGAAGAGGGCCTGTCGAACAACTACGCGCTGTTCTCGCTCCAGGAGCGCGGCCAGCTGTTCGTCGGCAACAACATCCGGGTCTACGCCGGCATGATCGTCGGCATCCACTCGCGCGAGAACGACCTGGTCGTGAACCCGTGCAAGACCAAGAAGCTGACCAACATCCGCACCACCGCGGCGGACGAGAAGCTGGTGGTCGCGCCGCCGCGCAAGCTGACGCTCGAGTACGCGCTCGAGTTCATCAACGACGACGAGCTGGTCGAGTTCACGCCGCAGTCGATCCGGCTGCGCAAGGCGGTGCTCGATCACAACGAGCGCAAGCGCAGCGAGAAGAAGCCGAGCGCGATGGCGGTCGAGGACTGAGGCGACGAAGTCGCCGGCTCCGGTTCCGGAGGAGATCGGGCTGCGCGTCCTCGCGCGGGCCGATCGATCGAAAGGAAGCTGTCATCCGAAAGGATGACAGCCTCTGATCCTCGGCTCCGGAATGCGCTGACGGCACGAGGCCCGCGGGCGATCCCGGCGGGCCTCGCGCATTTTCGGCGGCGCCGACCTCTCCGGCGCGCGCAACCGGCCGACCTCTCGGATATGGCCCACGACAGCCGCTACAGCATGGCGCGCCCGCCCGATCTCCGGCGGACCGTCCGCTTCGTTCGCCGCGCGGTGCTGGACGAGGCCGTGGCCAAGGCGGACGCGCCCGCCGCCGCCGATCCGGGCGACGAGGACGCGCCCGCGGCGACCGCGCCGACCACGCTGGTGTTCGGCAAGCACGAGCTCACCATCGAGCGCTGGGGCGACCACGTGCGCGTGCGGGTGCCCGGCGGCTCGCGGCTCGCGGGCACGCGCGAGCAAGTCGCGGCGCTGATCGCCGCGCTGAGCGCTGCGGCGACCTGACGCGGTTGCGATGACCGCGCGGCGCCCTCGATGACGCCGCTTGACCACCCCGCGACCGCGTGGTGGGCTGGACGCGTGCGCGTCCTGTCGCGATCGCTCGCAGCGCTGGTCGCGGTCGCGCTCGCCGCAGGGCCCGCGCGCGCCGATCGCGATCCGTGCGCGGCCGGCGCGATCCACCGCGGCGCGGCGATCGATCTGAACGTCCGGGGCGCGGACCTCCAGGACGTGCTCGCGTGGATCGCCGACGCCGGCCGGGTGAACGTCGTGATCGCCGAGGACGTCCGCGGTCCGGTCAGGCTGCGCCTGCGCCGGGTCGCGTGGGATCTGGCGCTGTGCACGATCGTTCGCGTGCATCACCTCGCGGTCACGGTCGACGGCAACGTGTTCCTGGTCCGCCGCGCGATTCCCTGACGAGCGAAGGTTCAGCGGGGCGCGGCCGCCCCGATCCGAGGCCGGGCCGCCCCGTGGCCGCGCCGCGTCGCATCGCGATCTCGCGCCCTTCGCGCGGGCACGCGAGTTGCGGGGATGGGACGCATGACGCGCCACGCCTGGATCCTGCTCGCCCTCGCCGCGTGCTCGAATGAGGTCGGCGGCGATCCCGCGCCGGACGCCGCGCAGGCCGCCGACGCCCTGCCCGCGAACTGCACCGCCGCCGCCGACCTCGGCGACCTCGGCCCGCGCACCGGCACACCGATGGCCAGCGGCGTCGCCGGCAGCCGCACGGTGAGCGTCAGCATGACCGTCGCCGGCGACGCGGCGCTGCGCGACGTGCTGTTCCTGAACCTCCGCGTCGGCCGCGGCGCGTTCGCGGGCGGCGATCCCGCGCCCGGGACCTATCCGATCACCGGCGCCGACGCCGACTTCGACACCTGCGGCGCCTGCCTGACGCTCATCGGCGATCTCGTCGCCGGCCAGGGCCCGACGCAGTTCTACTTCGCGACCGGCGGCACCGTGACGCTCACGTCGACGGCCGGCCACCTCACCGGCAGCGCCGCCGACGTCACGCTCCAGGAGCTCGACATCAACAGCTCGCAGCTCGTGAAGGGCGGCTGCACCTCGCGCGTCGCCGCGGTCAGCTTCGACGTCGCGCTGCCGTAGCGGCTCGACGACCTACTCGACGCCCGGGACGTCGTCGCCATCGGGCGGCGGCACGTCGTCCTCGTCGCGGCCGGGATTCGCGAGGCCGAGGCGGTGCAGCATCTTGTGGATCGACATGCGGTCGATGCCGGCGGCGCGCGCGGCCGCGGAGATGTTGCCGCCGTGCTGCTCGAGCAGGCGCGAGACGTAGCGCTTCTCGAACTCGTTGATGACGTTCTGCTTGGCGGCCTTGAACGGCACCGCGACGTCGATCGGAACGCTCATCGCGAGGCCGGTCTGCGACATGGTCGTCGACGGCGTGGACGCGGTGCCCTGCTCGGGGCGGGCCGGCGCCTGGGGCGCGCGGCGCAGCGCATCCTGCTGCGGGGTCTCGCTGAGCAGCACCGCGCGCTCGATCACGTTGCGCAGCTCGCGCACGTTGCCGGGCCAGTCGTGCTTCATCATCAGCTCGATGGTCTCGGGCGCGATGTACGCGTGCTCGCCGCCAGGCGTGGTCGTGAGGATGTGCTCGATGAGCAGCGGGATGTCGTCCTTGCGCTCGCGCAGGGGCGGCACGATCACGCGCGCGACCGCGAGCCGGTAGAACAGATCCTCGCGGAAGCGGCCGCGGTTGACCTCGACGCCGAGGTCGCGGTTGGTCGCGGCGACCACGCGGATGTCGATCGGGTTGGTCTTGGTCGCGCCGATGCGGCGGACCTCGCGCGACTCGAGCACGCGCAGCAGCTTGGGCTGCATGCCCAGCGGCAGCTCGCCGATCTCGTCGAGGAACAGCGTGCCGCCGTGGGCGCGCTCGAACGCGCCGACGTACGAGCTGGTCGCGCCGGTGAAGGCGCCGCGCTCGTGACCGAACAGCTCGCTCTCGATCAGGTTGGGCGGGATCGAGCCGCAGTCGAGGACCACGAACGGGCCCTTCGCGCGCGGCGACAGCTCGTGCAGGCTCTCGGCGACCAGCTCCTTGCCGACGCCGGTCTCGCCGCTGACCAGCACGGTCGCGTCCGAGGCCGCGAGCTTCTCGAGCCGCGCGAACAGCTCGCGCATCTTGACCGAGCGGCCGATCATCGAGCCGAAGCGATCGCGATCCGACAGCTCGACCTCGACCGACTCGCCGAGCGGCTCGAACTTCATGCGGGTCGAGCCGACCGCGATCAGCGTGCCGGGCTGGATGTACACATCATTGATGCGCAGCCCGGCCACGAACGTGCCGTTGGTCGAGTCGAGGTCGCGCAGCCGGTAGCCGCGGTCGTCGAGGCGGATCTCGCAGTGCAGCCCCGACACCTTGGCGTCGGTGAGCTGGACGTCGTTGCCGCGGCGCGCGCCGATGCGGATGACCGTCGTCTCGATGTCGCGGATGAGCCCGGCGTCGGCGCCGGCCGTGACCTCGACGCGACAGCGCCGCAGGCGGAGCGCGTTGGCGCGCCCACCGATATATGTGACCCAGGTGCCTGAGCGCAGGTCGTCGACCGGCATGTGAACCCGGGCGACCTTAACACGCGCGATCCAGACGGAAAGGCCGTGGCGGGATGACCGCTGCTGTCTCCTCGCCCGGCGCCCGCCGCCTGCGCTTTACGCCACGCGCGCCCTTGTGCCACGGTCCCGGCATGTCCCGCGAGTTCGCGCTGCCAGGCACCCGCCCACGCTGGGCCCCCGATCGCGTCGTCGACGTCGAGCACATCAAGCTGGTCCTCGACCTCGACCCGGCGGGACGGAAGGTCGCCGGCACCGCCTCCTTGACCGTCAAGGTGCTGGCCGCCGCGACGCGCTACGTCGATCTCGATGCCGTCGAGCTGGCGATCTCGCGGGTCGCGATCGCCGATCGCGACCTGTCCTACCGCCACGACGGCCGGCGGTTGCGCATCGATCTCGGCGCCGCGCGCCCGATCGGGGAACGGCTGACCCTCGACATCACCTACGGCGGCAGCCCGCGCCGCGGCCTCTACTTCATCCAGCCCGATGCCGGCTACCCCGACAAGCCGGTGCAGGTGTGGAGCCAGGGCCAGGACGAGGACTCGCGCTACTGGTTTCCCTGCTTCGACGCGCCCCACGAGAAGGCGACCAGCGAGGTCATCGTCACCGTGCCGCGCGACTTCTTCGCGCTGTCCAACGGCGAGCTGATCGACGACAAGATCACCGGCGAGCGCCGCACGCTGCACTGGCGGCTCGACGTGCCGCACTCGTGCTACCTGGTCACGCTCGCCGCCGGCCAGCTCGGCACGATCGAGGAGCGCTGGCGGGACGTCGTCGTCACCTACCACGCCACGCCGGGGCGCGAGGCCGAGGTCCGCCGCACCGTCGGGCGCACGCCGCGCATGCTCGAGCACTTCTCGGCGACCTTCGGCGTCGACTATCCCTACTCGCGCTACGCCCAGGTGTTCGTCGCCGACTTCATCTTCGGCGGCATGGAGAACACCACCGCGACCACGCTGACCGACAGCGTGCTGCTCGACGAGCGCGCCGCGATCGACTACGACGTCGAGTCGCTGGTCGCGCACGAGCTGGCCCACCAGTGGTTCGGCGACCTGGTCACCTGCCGCGACTGGGGCGAGGGCTGGTTGAACGAGGGCTTCGCGACCTACTCCGAGTACGTCTGGCGCGAGCACTGCGACGGCCGCGACGCCGCCGATCTCGAGCTCGAGGAGTGGGCCGAGGCGTACTTCGGCGAGGACAGCGCCCGCTACCGCCGCACGATCGCGACCAAGCTGTTCGACGAGCCGATCGACATCTTCGATCACCACCTCTACGAGAAGGGTGGCCGGGTGCTGCACATGCTGCGCACCCTGCTCGGCGACGACGCGTTCTGGTCGGCGATCCGCCACTACCTCGGCAAGCACCGGCTCGGCGTGGTCGAGACCCGCGATCTGGCGCGCGCGGTCGAGGAGGCGACCGGCAAGGTCGTCGACTGGTTCTTCGCGCAGTGGGTGATCGACGGCGCGGGCCACCCCGAGCTGTCGGTGGAGATGACCTGGGAGGCCGACGCGGGCCGCGCCGTCGTGACGGTCTCGCAGACCCAGAAGGTCGACGCGACCACGCCGCTCTTCCGGCTGCCGACCACGCTCCGCTTCCGGGTCGGCGACGCGGACCTCGACACCGCGATCGAGATCGACGACGTGCGCCACCGGTTCTACGTGCCGCTGACCAGCGAGCCGACCCAGATGCTGTTCGATCCGGGCCGCGCGCTGCTCGCCGAGGTCAAGACCGACAAGCCCGAGCCGGTGTGGATCGGCGAGCTGACCGGCGCGACCCTGGCCACCGACCGGATCGCCGCGGCGACCGCGCTGGCCCGGAAGGGCGGCGCCAAGGTGACCGCGGCGCTGGTCGCCTCGATGAGCGCCGATGCGTTCTGGGCGGTGCGCGGCGCGGCCGCCGCCGGCCTGGGCGCGATCCGCAGCGAAGCCGCGCGCGACGCGCTCATCCGCGCGCTCGCCACCGAGACCCACCCGCGCGCGCGGCGCGCGATCGTCAAGGCGCTCGGCGACTTCACCCGCGACGACAAGGCCGCGGCGGCGATCGCCGACATCGTCGAGCGCGGCGACGCCAGCTACTTCGTCGAGGCCGAGGCCTGCCTCGCGCTGGGCCGCACCCGCTCGCCGAAGGCGGCGGAGCTGTTGCCCAAGGCGTCCGAGCGGCCGTCGTTCACCGACGTGATCCGCCAGCACGCGTGGCGCGGCCTCGCCGAGGCGCGCGCCGACGGGCTCGTGCCGCTCTTGCTCACCGGCACCGCGTGGGGCCGGCCGTCGCAGGGCCGCCGCGCCGCCGCCAACGCGCTCGCGCAGCTGATCCGCGGCCGCCGCGATCAGGGCGCGCGCGACGTGCGCGAGCGGCTCGAGGAGCTGCTCGGCGATCGCGACTTCCGCGTCCAGGCGGCGGCGATCGAGGCGCTCAACACCGTCGGCGATCCGAGCTCGATCCCGGCCCTGCGCCGCACGGTCGAGCGCGAGCTCGACGGCCGCCTGCGCCGCCGCGCGCGCGAGGTCATCCGCGATCTCGAGAACGGCGCCGCCGCGAGCGGCGACGCCCGCCGGCTGCGCGACGACGTCGACGAGCTGCGCACGCAGCTCGGGACGCTGCGCGATCGCCTCGATCGCCTCGAGGCCCCGACCGGCGAGGCCGAGGCCGAGAAGAAGTCCAAGAAGCCGAAGGACAAGGACAAGCGCAAGAAGAAGTAGCGCCGCGACCTCGCGCCGGCATCGGCCGCGGCGGGCTACTTCTTGTCGAGGCTGCTCTCGAGCGAGTCGATGGCCTCGCTGAGCGCGGCCTGGTCCGCCTGGGCCTTGAGCTTGGCGGCCTCGAACGCGTCACCGGTGGCGGCCCGCGCCGCGGCGAGCGAGTCGGCGGCCGCCGCCCGGCGCTTCGCGACCTCGGCCGCGGCGGCGTCCGCGTCCTGCTTCACCTTGCCGGTCGCCTTGCTCAGCTTGTCCTTCACCGTGTCCCACTTCTGATCGGCGGCGTCCAGGCCCTTCCCGAGCTCGGCGCGCACGTCCGCGACCATCGTGGCGACCTTCTCCTGCTCGGCCTTGGCGGCCGCGGCCGCCTTGGCCTCGGCGTCGCGCGCGGCCACCGCGGCTTCGTCCATCTTCTCGGCCGCCTCCGTCTTGGCGGCCACCGCCTGGTCTTGCGCGCTCTTCTTGCACGCGGCGGCGCCGGTGAGAGTGCCGCCGAGGAGGAGGCCCGCGAGGATCGATCGAAGACAGGTACGCATACGGATTCCTTGGTTGAGGTCTGCCACGCGGACCGCGGCGCTCGAGATCCCTCCGATCCGGTGGGAGGCGCGATCGTCGAACGCGGATTCCGCGTGCACTTCGGCATGAGCAAGCGCTGTGCCGGGGCCGCGGTGCGCGGCGTGACACCGCGCGCCGATCGCCCGCCCCGGCGCCCGTGCCCGAGGCGTGCCGGGCGGTTTCTCGTCGAGCCGACGCCGATCGGCGTCCGCCGGCGCCGGCGCCGGCCGGCCTTGCTGAATGGCGATCGTCCATCGATCGCGCGGCGCTCCGCCGAGCCATGGCGCTCGCTGTGGAGCGCGCGCACACCTCCGCGCGCGATGGGTTCCGATCAGGGTGGAGGCGGTGTGTCGACCGCGAGCGCGGCCGCTAGCGCCGCGACCACCGCGCGGCCCCGGGCCAGCTCGCCCGGCTCGAGCGTCACACCGCCGACCGCGGCGTGGCCGCCGCCGCCGTGCTGCTCGCACAGCGCGCCGACATCGTGGCGGCGCGGCGGGCCCCACGGGTTCCAGCCCGCGCCGACCTTGACCGCGTGCGCCGAGCGCGTGATCGACACGGTGTAACGGCAGTGCGGGAACAGCTGGTAGCCGACGAAGCCGATCGCCGGCGCGCCCAGCTCGTCGGCGAGATCGAACACCACGACCTCGTCCCCGGGCCTGGCGGCCGCGGCGATCGCCGCCTGGTTCGCGGCGCGCGAGGCGACCAGCGCCTCGATCGCCGGGTGGATCCCGGGCGCGGCGTCGAGCTCGCCGAGGCGGGCGCCGTCGACCAGCGCGGCGATGTAGGCGTTGATCGCGGCGTCATCGGCGCTGCCCAGCCACAGCGCGAGGCGCTGCGCCGGCTGGGCCAGCGAGGTCGCCTCGGCGGCGCTCGCGAACCGCGCGGCATCGATGATGTCGGCCCAGCGGACCAGCTCGACCAGGTTCGGCGGCGGGGTCCAGCCGAACTGCGCGGCGGTGGTGCGCGCGACCAGGCCGGCGCACGAAGGTGCGTCGGGATCGAAGAACGCGGTCGGCGAGGCGGCGGCGACGAACCGCTCGCGCAGGGCCGGCGGCTGGAACGCGGTCCGGTGGTGATCGAACCACCAGCGCATGCGCGGGTCGGCGCAGTAGCGGAAGTCGACGCAGGCGTTGTCGTCCCCGTCGATGGGCACGTCGGCGAAGGGATCGCCGTCGCGGTGGCGCATGCCGACGGTGTTCAGGTCCGCGCCCGGCAGGATCGTGTCGCGGTGGAAGCGGGCGAACAGCGCGGCCGAGGCGGTGCCGTCGAAACATGCACCATGGAAGAACACCGACAACCGCACCGCGGGCTCAGTGTACTGCCGATCGCGGCCGCGGACAGGCCCCTCACGGCCGGCATGCGCATCCGCGGCCGCGCGGGGAGTGCTACACATCGGCCATGACGGTCGAGATCTACAACTGGCTGCGGGTCGCCCACGTCTTTGGTTTCGTGGTGTGGATCGGCGGCATGCTGGCGTGCCTGTCGCTGCTGCACGTCCACACCCTCGTCGAGGGCGCGGCCCGCGACGCGCTGACCAAGGTCGAGAAGTCGGTCGCGATGCTGATGGACATGGGCGCCACGATGGTGATCGCCGCGGGCCTGACCATGGCGCTGCAGTACGCCCCCACCGGGTTCACCTCGACCGCCTTCTCGACCGGCGGCTGGCTGCACGTCAAGCTGACCGTGGTCGTGCTCGGCCTCCTCAGCGCCCACGGCATCGTGCGCGCGCGCATCAAGCAGTTCAGCCGCGGCGAGATCAAGCCGATGCCGCGCTGGCTGTTCACCGCGGTGCTGGCCGCGGTCGCGATCATCATCGCGCTCGGCGCCAACCCGACGCTCCTGCGCAAGTAGCGCGCATCGGCGATGCCCGCGCCGACGATCGCCCACGTCGATCTCGACGCGTTCTTCACCTCGGTCGAGGAGCGCGACGATCCGTCGCTGCGCGGCAAGCCGGTCGTGGTCGGCGGCTCGGTCAAGCGCGGCGTCGTCGCGTCGGCGTCGTACGCGGCGCGGGTCTTCGGCGTGCGCTCGGCGATGCCGATGGCGGTCGCGATGCGCCTGTGCCCGCAGGCGGTGGTCGTGCCCCACCGCATGGAGCGCTACGCCGAGGCGTCGGCCGGCTTCATGGCGATCCTCCGCGACTACTCGCCCGCGGTCGAGGCGCTGTCGTTCGACGAGGCCTTCCTCGATCTGACCGGCAGCGAGCGGCTGCTCGGCGACGGCCGCGCGATCGCGACCGCGATCAAGCAACGCGTCGTGCGCGAGCTGGCGCTCGTCGCCTCGGTCGGGGTCGCGCCGATCAAGCTCGCCGCCAAGATCGCCTCGGACATCGACAAGCCCGATGGCCTGCGGGTGATCACGCCCGCCGAGCTGCTGCCGTTCCTGCACGCGCTGCCAACCTCGCGGCTGTGGGGCGTGGGCGAGGTCACCCAGGACAAGCTCGCGACCCTCGGCCTGCGCACGATCGGGGACGTCGCGCGCTACCCGGAGGCGGCGCTGATCGCGCGGCTCGGCCCGGTGTGGGGCCACCACCTCGCGCAGCTCGCGCGCGGCGAGGATCCGCGCACCGTGGTCGCCGCCGACGCGCCGGTCTCGGTCGGGCACCAGGAGACCTTCGAGGACGACGTCACCGACGCCCACGATCTCGAGCCGATCCTCCTGCACCAGGCCGATCGCATCGGCGCGCGCCTGCGCCGCGCCGATCTGCGGGCCGGCGTGGTCGTCTTGATCATCAAGTACGACGACTTCGCCCAGCACACCCGGCGCACCACCCTGCCCGACCCGACCAGCGACGGCGCGGTGATCGCGCGCGCCGCGCTGCGCCTCCTGCGCGACGTCGCGATCGGCGCGCAGCCCGGGCGCCGGGTCCGGCTGTGCGGGATCAGCACCACCTCGCTCGAGGCCCGCGATGCGCCGCGCCAGCTCACCCTCGACGAGGGCCAGCGCGCGAAGGGCGAGCGCCTCGGCGACGTGCTCGATGGCATCCGCGGCAAGTTCGGCGCCGGCGCGGTCAAGCGCGCCGTGCACCTCGCGGACGACGACGAGTAGGCGCCGCGCGGCCCGCCGCTGGCGTATCATGGGGGGCGTGGACGTCGACGACCCTTCGCTGCCAGCACCGGGCGCGGGGGACGAGCCGACCGAGACCCCGGTGCCGAAAGCCAAGCGGGGCCTGCCGCGGCTGGCGCGCGGCGCGCCGGTCGGCCGCTACATCGTGCTCGACGTCCTCGGCGCTGGCGGCATGGGCGTGGTCTACCGCGCCTACGATCCCGAGCTCGATCGGCGGATCGCGCTGAAGCTGGTGCGCGATCAGCGCGGCAACTCGAGCCGCCTGCTCGAGGAGGCTCAGGCGCTCGCCAAGGTCACGCACCCCAACGTCGTCGCGGTCCACGACGTCGGCACCCACGCCGGCGCGGTGTTCATCGCGATGGAGCTGGCGCCCGGCAAGACCATCCTCGCGTGGCGCAACCAGGACGCGCCGACCCGCCGCCAGGTGCTCGACGTCTTCCTCGCCGCCGGCAACGGGCTGGCCGCCGCGCACAAGGCCGGCATCGTCCACCGCGACTTCAAGCCATCGAACGTGATCGTCGGCGACGACGGGCGCACGCGGGTCGTCGACTTCGGGCTCGCGCGCGCCGCCGAGCCGACCTTGACCCCGACGCCGGGCAGCCGGCCGCGCAGCGAGGCCACGCCGACCACCGGCGATGGCCGGGCGCGCTCGCGGATCGTGACCAGCGGCGCGACCCACGATCTCGATCACGAGCGCGATCCCGGGCGCGACGACGCGAACCTCGCCGCCGAGGCCGCGGTCGCCGAGGCGGCCGCGCCGGTGTCGATCAAGCGGCCCGGCGAGATCACGCTCGACACCGTCATCGGCGCGCCCGAGGTGATGCCGTCGCCGCCGACCGCGACGCCGGGCACCGCGGTCGAGGGCGTGATCGGCGGCGGCCGCGCGGGCCGGACCCCGCTCGAGCGCGCCGAGGCCGCCGACGCCGCCGACGCCACCGAGCTCGAGCTCGACACGCCATCGAACCTGCCGCGGGTGGTGGCGTCGCGCGCGATGGGCACGCCGTCGTACATGGCGCCGGAGCAGCGCAAGGCCGGGATCTACGACGCGCGCGTCGATCAGTACGCGTTCGCGGTCGCGCTCTACGAGGCGCTGTACAACGAGCGGCCGTTCGCGGGCGCGACCGACGCCGAGCTCAACCTCAACGAGGTCGCCGATCGCGTGCGGCCCGCGCCGCGCGGCGCCGACGTGCCGAGCCACCTCCGCCGAGCGCTCCTGCGCGCGCTCCGGGCCGCGCCCGACGAGCGGTTCCCGTCGATGGAGGCGCTGCTCGCCGCGATCGCCGACGATCCGGTGGCGCGCTGGCGCAAGCGCGCCGCGATCGGCGTGGGCGCGCTCGCACTCGTCGGCCTGGTCGTGGTGCTGACCCGGCGCAGCGAGGCGGTCGATCCGTGCGCCACCGCGCGCGCGCCGCTGGTCGGGGTCTGGGACGACGATCTCGCCGCCGCGACCGAGCGCGCGCTGATCGCCACCAACCGGCCATACGCGCCGACGATCGCCCAGCGCGTGACCACCGCGCTCACGACCCGCGCGGACCGCTGGGGCGCCCTGCGCGAGTCGACCTGCATCGCCCACCGCGATGGCGAGTACTCCGACGAGCTGTTCGATCGCGCGGTCGCGTGCCTCGATCACCGCAAGGACGAGCTGCGCGCGCTGACCGCGCAGCTCGCGCGCGGACCGGATCCGGCGCTGCTCGATCACGCGCTGGCCGCGGTCGCGGCGCTGTCCAGCGAGGCCGATTGCGCCGATCGCGAGCGCCTGCTCGCGGCGGTGCCGCCGCCCACCGATCCCGACGTGCGCGCCAAGGTCGCCGCGCTGCGCACCGAGCTGGCCCAGATCGACGCCCAGGGCTGGACCGCGGAGTACGCCCACGCGCGCGATCGCGCGGCGCTGCTGGTCGTCGACGCGACCGCGCTCGGCTACGCGCCGATCCTGGCCGAGGCGACCTCGACGGCGGGCGAGGCCTACCACCGCGCCGGCGAGCTCGCGCGCGCCGAGACCACGCTCTACGACGCCGCGCGCAACGCCAGCGTCGCCAAGGACGACGTGCTCGCCGCCGAGACCTGGATCAGCCTCGTCGGGATCGTCGGCTACGAGCTGGCGCGCACCGACGACGGCCTGACCCTGGCCAGGGCCGCCGAGGCCGCGGTCGCGCGGGTCGGCGGCCACGACGACCTCGTCGCCAAGCTCCTGCACGCGCGCGCGCTCGCGACCTCGACCCGGGATACCGGCGCAGCGATCCCGCTCGAGGAGCAGGCGCTCGCGATCCGCGAGAAGACGGGCGACGCCGATCTCATCGCCGAGTCGGTCAACGACCTCGCGCGCCTCCACGCCAACCGCGGCGACTACGCCGAGGCCGAGGTTCTGCACCGCCGCGCGCTGACGCTCCGCGAGCAGCTGCTCGGCGCGCAGCACCCGCTGGTCGCCGAGTCGCTCAACAACCTCGGCGTCGTGATCTACCACCAGGGCCGGCTCGACGAGGCCCGGCCGCTGTACGAGCGCGCGCTCGCGATGCGCATCGCGGTGCTCGGCCCCGATCACTACGACGTCGGCGTCACGCTCAACAACCTCGGCGGCCTCTACCTCGACACCGGCGACGACGCGAAGGCCGCCGACTACCTCGGGCGCGCCCTCGCCAACTGGGAGCACGCGCTCGGCCCCGATCACCCCGACCTCGCGATCCCGCTGGCCAACCTCGGCGACCTGGCCAACCGCCAGGGCGATCACGCCACCGCGCTCGCCGACTGCGAGCGCGCGCTGCGCATCGAGGAGAAGGCCGCGGGCCCCGACGATCCCGACCTCGCCTACAACCTGGCGTGCATCGCCGAGGCCCACCTCGGCGCCAAGCGAGCCAGCGCCGCGCTGCCGCCGCTCGAGCGCGCGCTGCGCCTGCGCGAGGCCTCGCCCGGCGATCTCGGCGAGCTGGCGCGGACCCGGCTCGATCTCGTGCTCGCGCTCACGGCCGCGCGCGGCGACGCGCTCACCGGCAGCGAGCTGGTCCGGGCCCGCGGGCTCGCGGATCAGGCGTGTCAGGTCCTCGACACCCTCGGCGCGACCTGGCGTGTGCGCGCCGCCGCATGCAATGCCTGGCGGATCCGGCATCGGTAGATCGAAAGAATCGACCGGCCGGGGTTCCCACGATCGCCGGGTCGCGTGTCTTCCCCATCGGACCCGCCATGACCAAACCCATCGTCTCGCCACCGCGTCGCGCGCTCGGGCTCGTGCTCGGGCTCGCGGCGCTCGCGCTGCCGCGCGCCGGCCGCGCGGCTCCCCCCGAGGCCCCGCCTCCCGAACCCGCGGTCGACAGCTACGCCATCATCGTCGGCTCCAACGCCGGCGGCGCCGGCCAGGTCGAGCTCGACTTCGCCGAGGACGACGCCCGCAAGGTCGCCGCGGTGCTGCGCGACCTGGGCGGCTACGACCCGCGCCGCGTCCAGACGATCCTCGCGCCCACGCCCCAGGCGATCCTCGATGCGATCGCCTCGGTCGAGACCCGCACCGCCGCCGATCGCGCGGCCGGTCGGCAGAGCGTCGTCTTCTTCTATTACTCGGGCCACGCCAAGGCCTCGGCGCTCGAGCTCGGCAACGGCGAGCTCGACCTCGGCGACCTCCGCGCCCGGCTGCTCGCGCTGCCGTCGACGCTCACGGTCGTCGTGCTCGACGCCTGCCAGTCGGGCGCGTTCTCGCGGGTCAAGGGCGCCGCCCCCGCCGCCGACTTCTCCTTCAACTCGCGCACGCGGCTCGACGCCGCCGGCGTCGCGGTGATGGCGTCGTCGTCGGAGAACGAGCTGTCGCAGGAGAGCGATCTGCTCCGCGGCAGCTACTTCACGCACCACCTGCTGGTCGGGCTGCGCGGCGCCGGCGACGACAACCACGACGGCCAGGTCTCGCTCGACGAGGCCTACCGCTACGCCTACCACCAGACCTTGCTCGCCACCGCCGCGACCGCGGTCGGCGGCCAGCACGTCAGCCTCGAGGTCGATCTCAAGGGCCAGGGCGAGATCGCGCTCACCTACCCGGCCCGCGCGAGCGCGCGGATCGAGCTCGCCGCCGCCACCGCCGGCCAGGTCGTCGTCGAGCAACTGCCGTCGGAGACCGTCACCGCCGAGCTCACCAAGGTGGCGGGCGCGCCGGTGCGGATCGCGGTCGCGCCCGGTGACTACCGCGTGATGATCCACCACGACGGCGTCGTCGATCGCTGCCCGGTGTCGGTCGCGAGCGGCGCGACCGGTGCGCCCGGCGCGTGCGACGCGATGCCCGAGATCAGCGCGACCGGCAAGGGCGGTCCCGGCGTGCCCAACCTCGAGCTCGAGCTCATCACCGGCCTCGGCGCCGGCACCGACGACGGCTTCACCCAGCGGCTGCGGGATTTCGGCTACGGCACCGGCGACCTCGCGGTCACCACCGAGATCGGCCTCGCGGTGCTCAAGCGCGTCCATCCGTACCTGGCGTCGGGCGTCGCGGTCGTGCACATCGCCGGGCCCGAGTGGACCCGCGGGACCGATCTGGAGCCGCTGCGCTACACGTACACCGCGACCGTCGCGACCGGCGTTGTCCGCGCCGGCCGCCAGCTCGGCCCGCACACCTCGGCGTTCGCGCAGGCCGAGCTCGGCATCGCGCGCGGTCACGACCGGCTCGTCGACGAGACCCAGCAGACCGACAGCTCGACGACGTGGTCGTGGGCCGTCGGCACCGCGGGCGGCCTGACCTGGGCGCCGTGGAACAGCGTCGGCTTCGCGCTGCGCGCGAGCTACCTGCACGCCCCATCCATCACCAATCGCATCGGCGATACTCACGAGGTCGGCGGCCTGTTCTTCGGGCTCGGCCTGGAGGTGCGGCCATGACCCGTCGCGTCCCGCTCATCGTCATCGTCCTGCCCCTGGCCTTCTCGCAGCTCGGCGCGACCGACTGCGGCTCGATCATCAAGGACCCCGGCTTCGATCTCTGGTGCGGCGATCGTCTGTGCGACTGGAAGACCGAGCGCGGCAAGGTCGCGCAGGTCCCGACCTGGCACGAGGGCGACGACGGCGTCGAGCTCGTCGGCGACGACGTCGTCATCTCGCAGGCGACCCCGGTCAACAGCAACGACGGCATCTGCATCAAGTTCTCGATGCTCACCGACATCGAGACCGACGCCGAGGTCCACCTGCAGTTCGACATCTACGGCGACACCACGGTCGACTACGACACCCGCGTGCCGACCGCGAACTGGCGACCGGTCGAGTACAAGGTGCTGATCACGCCGCCCTACGACGGCATCACCTTCCGCCTGACCAAGACCGGGAAGGGCCGCGCGGTGCTGGCCGAGATCGCGGCCGAGACCTCGAGCGACTGCCCGAACAACCCGATCACCCCGCAGCTCCACCCCGATGGCGCGCGCTGCTACTTCGACGCCGACTGCGCCAGCGGCACCTGCGCCAGCGGCATCTGCGGCGAGTGCCGCCTGGACACCGATTGCCCGCTGGGCTCGACCTGCGGCGCCGACTGGGGCCTGCCGTTCCTGTCGCCGTTCGCGAACTGCATCGCGGACGACTCGCGCCAGCTCGGCGAGCGCTGCAGCGGCGCCGCGGAGTGTGCGACCGGGTTCTGCAGCGGCGTCTGCGACGCGTGCGACGCGAGCTGCACCGACGGCCACAGCTGCGCGCAAGTCGCCGACGTGCTCTTGCCCGACAACGTCGGCGTCTGGCAGCCGCCGCGGACCTGTGGCCCCAACCTGGGCGATCGCGCCGCGGGCGCGACCTGCTGGTCGGGCGCGGACTGCGCGAGCGGAGGCTGCACGGGCGAAGTCCTGCACATCTGCGCCGACGACGGGCGGTCGTGCACGACCGACCTCGACTGTCAGGTGGACAGCAACCTCGATCATCTGCCGTGCGTCGCGGTAGGAACCCCGCGTGGGACCTGCCAGTAGCGCCCCCACCACCGCGAGCGATGCGTACCGGGCCTACGGCCCAGCGCTGGTCCGCAAGGCCACGCGCGTCCTGCGCAGCCGTGACGACGCGACCGACGTCGTGCACGGCCTGTTCGTCGAGCTCCTCTCACGCCCGAACACCCCCGTGGACCTCCCCTACCTCTACCGCGCGGTCACGAACCGCTGCCTCAACTTCGTGCGCGACGCGTCCAACCGGGCCCGGCTGCTGGCGCGCGAGGCCGACGCGGTCGCGCCGGCGCCGCGCGTGCGCTGCGACGACCACGTGATCGGCACCCAGCTGCTCGCGCGCCTGGTCGCGGTCCTCGACGACGCGCACCTCGAGGTGCTGGTCGCGCGCTACTTCGACGATCTCACCCAGGACGAGATCGGCGACCACCTCGGGCTGTCGCGCAAGACCGTCGGCAAGCGGCTCGCGCGCATCCGCGACGCCGTCCTGGCGCTGGTCGAGCCGCCGAGCGCCGCGACCGGAGGTGCCGCGTGACCGCGCGCTGCGTGTCCGAGCCGGTGTCGTGGCTGCGCCTCGAGCAGTTCGCGCAGGGCGCGCTCGACCGGCGCGTGCGCGACGACGTGGCCGCGCACCTCGCGACCTGCGCCGCCTGCGCCGCGTGCCTCGCCGCGATCCGCGAG
>JAIOQA010000371.1 GCA_021413675.1 Deltaproteobacteria bacterium
GCAGCGGCATCGGCGGGCCGTCGCGCAGCGCGCGCAGCGCCTCGCGCAGCGACCAGACCCGCACCGGCGTGGTCCGCGGCACGCCCGCGTACATGTCGCCCGAGCAGGCCAGCGCCCGCGAGCTCGATGCGCGCTCGGATCTCTACAGCGTCGGCCTGCTCCTGCTCGAGTGCCTCGGCGTCGCGCGCCCGAGCGGCGCGAACCCGGCGCCGGTGCTCGCGGAGGTCGCGCGCACGTGGCCCGCGCTGGCCCCGGTCGTGCGGCGCGCGATCGCGATCGATCCCGCCGAACGCTTCGCGACCGCGGGTGAGCTCGCGGCGGCGCTGACCGCGGCGTGCGCCCCGACCCGGCCCGCGCCGACGAGCGAGCTGGTCGTCTGGATGCAGCAGCGCGCGGTGCCCATGGCCGCGACCGCCGCCGCGACCGCGACCGCGGATGTCTTCACCGAGATCGCGTAGCCTGGAGCCGCGTGTCGATCACCTTCCCCGTCGACGACGTCGAGCCCGCCACCGAGCGCGCCCCGGTCACCCCGCTCGGCGCGCACCTCGGCGCGTACCTGCACCTCGGCTACGCCGGCGCGACCGAGGTCCTGCCCACGCGGGACATCCACTCGCTGCTGGCGGCGGTCCACCGCGCGTTCGCCGAGCACCGGCCGCTGGTGCTGTCACCCGATGTCGTCTGGCTGACGATCGCGCAGGGCGTGGCCCAGCACGTGCGGCTCCACGCCGAGGCGCTGCGCCCGCGGCTCGTGCGGCACGCCGGCCGCAAGCGGCTGGAGATCATGCGCGCGGCGCTGCCCGAGGGGGAGGCGTGGGCCGAGGTGATCACCGACTTCCGGGCCCTCGTCGCGGACGAGATCGGCGATGGCCTGCCGCGGCTCCTGACCTGCGACTTCTCGACGAGCGGGCCGATCGAGCGCACCGCCAGCGAGATCGTGCTGATGGACACCCTCGCGCCGTACTTCGACTACGTGGTGTCGCTCATCTGCGGGATCCCGACGATCACGCTCACCGGCACGCCGGCGGACTGGCGCGCGATCCGCGCGCGCCTCGACGTGATCGCCGAGCTCGATCTGGGCTGGTGGACGGCGTCGCTGGTGCCGATCGCCGATCGCCTGGTCGACGCGGCGGAGGGCCGCGCCGATCGCGCGTTCTTCGCGCGCATCTACAAGCCGCAGCACGCCTACGGCTGGGACATGATCGCCGGCTGGATCGCGCGGCTGTTCCCGTACACCGGCGTGTCGGGCGTCTACGAGGAGCGCAACCCGCTGCTCGCGTTCGAGCTCGACGCGGCGCTGCCCGCGAGCGGCGAGAGCTACTACACGGGCCCCGGGATCTACGCCCACAGCGCGCCGCGCGGCATCTCGCAGGTGCCGGTCTGGCTCGAGTTCGAGGGCAACCGATCACTCGTGTTCGTCGAGGGCGGCGTGCTCGCGGTCGAGCAGGACGACGCCGGCGCGCTGGTCCCGCGCTGCGGCTACCTGGTCCGCGACGGCGGCGCGCCGGTCCTCGCCGTGATCGATCGGCTCCGGCGTGACCACGTCGCGACCCCGGGCACCGACGCACGCGCCTGGGCCAGCGACAGCGCGCTGCGCCGGCTGTTCGCCGAGATCGGCAGCGCCACGCTGTTCGATGGCGCGTGGCGCCTGCTGCCACCGGAGCGCCGCGACAGCATCCACCTCTACCCCCGGGACGGGCGCTACACGACGGCGGTCCGGATCGTCGACCTCGCCGATGGCACGCTGCTCGCGCTCGCGCTCGATCTCGACGAGCGCTCGCGCGTGGTCGTGCGCCTGCGCGCCGATCACCTGGAGCCAGCGCCGCCGCCGGTAGACGGCGAGATCGACGTGTCCGACCAGCCGTACGGCGAAGCGGCCGCGCGCTGGCGGACCCGCGAGCGCGTCGAGGACATCCCGATCGTCGGCGAGTCGCTGATCGAGGTGCTCGCGCACGCGCTCGACTCCGGTGGCGCACTGGCGACGCGCGGCGCGCTGTTCGAGCGCGCGCGCTACTACTGGGACTCGCCCACGCACGCCGCGCCGCTGCTCGAACGCCTGCGCCGCGCGCACCGGATCGTCCTGGGCGAGGCGCAGCACTGGCGCCTCTTCGGGGTCGTCGTCGAGGGCGTGCTCCGTATCGGCGAGGTCACCTGGGCCGTGCACCCGGGGCGGCGAGATCGGGTGGTCTTGATCGCGAACGATCACATCCGATGGATGATCGAGCTGTCCGACGGCACCGCGCTGGGCGTCGTGAGCGGTTCGCCGCGGGGCTCGACGGATCAGTGCATCGTGCAGCTCCGCCTCGATGCGCTCAGCCCAGCGCCGACGCCGCCGCGGCGCAAGGGCGGGCCGCTGCGCTTCGTGACCAGCGAGGACGCGACGTCGATCCCGGTCGTCGGGCGGACCTTCGTCGAGGTCATCAGCCACGCGCTCGATCACGGCTGCGTGCCGGCCCCGACCGGCACGCTCGCGCAGTGGCAGGCGTAGGCGTCAGCGCCGCGCCGCGATCCCGAAGACGATCGCGCAGTACGCGACGTAGACCGCGAGCGCCGCGCCCCACAGCATCACGATCATCCACGAGATCCACGTGCCCTCGGGCGCGCCGCCCACGAGGCTGACCGCGAGCAGCGCGATGGCCACGCCGTGCGCCACGATCGCGGTACCCGGGCCGAGCAGGAACGCGCGCCAGCGCTGCGCGCGCGCCGTCGTCCAGATCGCCCAGAGCGGGATGACGAGGTGCCCGACGGCGAGGATCGTCAGGTACGCGGGCTCCGAGAGCCGCCCGTTCGCCCAGGCGAGGATCGCGAGCACGACCAGAGCGTGGGGCAGGAGCACGCGCTTCATGCCAGAACGGTGGCGCCAGGGCGGCGCGCGGTCAAGCGGTCAAGCGGTCAGCGGTCCGCCGCGCGCACCCCGAACAGGAAGTCGTCGGTCGCGCGATCGAGGTGACACTGGTGGCACTCCTCGAGCGCGCCGATCAGCGGCACGCCGTTCTCCATGATCGGCACGCCATCGGGATCGGTCTCGCCGAACCACCAGTCGCCGAGCGTCGGGTCATAGCCCGGCGGCCCCTTGACCATCATCGTCAGCTTGGTGACCACGCCGTTCGCGTCGAGCACCGAGCGCACGATCATCGCGCCGGACGGCAGGTGGGCGTTCGACCCGACGACATCGGGATCGATGAGGCGATACGCGCTGGCGCTGGCCGGATCGATGTCGATGTTCACGCCGGGCGCGCCCAGCGCCGAGGCGAACGGCCGCGGGTTGATGCGCGTGAAGCCGTCGTGCCCGACGAGCTCGTCGAGGTTTTGCTGATCCCAGGTCTCGCCCACGTCACAGGCCGCGAGGCCGGCAACGAGGACCATCCCGACGACGCGGAGAACGCACGCGTGGAGTGACATCGCGGCAACCCCAGAGCAACGCACGTACCACCGGGGCATGCCCCAACGTCTCGATGGCTTGCGGCGCCGCCCGTCACCGGGGTGTCGGCGCGAGCCAGCGTTCGATGGGAGTGCGCTCGCCACCGAGGGCGAGCGCACGGGGCACGGCCCACCGAAATCTGCGCGCAGGTGCAACACTTGCGCAGCTTCGAGCCACGATCGCGCCACAATCCGGCGCGTCGGCTGGTCCCCCCTCGTCGCCCCGACAGCAGTGGTCATGCTCGTAGGCTGGAGGACCACATGTCACGAACCACTCTCTTGTCGCTTGCCGCCGCGCTGTCGCTGGCCATCGCCGGACCGAGCATCGCGACCGCCCAGCCCCACGACCGCGATCGCGGCGACCATGATCGCGGCGATCGCGATGGTGATCGCAACGAGCATCACCGCCACGGCCGCGATCAGGGCCCGCCGACCGCGGCGCCACCGCAGCCGCAGGAGGAGCGGGTGGCCCCGCGCCGCGGCAAGGTCTGGGTGCAGGGCGCCTACGCCTGGCAGGACGGCGCCTGGCGGTGGCAGGGCGGTCACTTCGAGAAGCGACACAAGGGCCAGCGCTACGCCCCGGGCCACTGGGACCTCGTCAACGGCCAGTATCAGTGGACCGCCGGCGCGTGGATGCAGGCACCGCAGCAGCAGGACGCACCGCCGGTCGCCTATGACGAGCCGGTGCAGCACCGCCGCGGCTTCACGTGGGTGAAGGGCTACTGGCAGTGGGCCGATGGGTCGTACGACTGGGTCCCCGGGCACCTCGAGCGCCGCGCGAAGGGCAAGCGCTGGCGCGACGGGCAGTGGGGCCAGGTCGGGGGCCAGTGGAGCTTCACCGTCGGTGCGTGGAGCGATGCGCCGAGCCAGCCGGTGGACGCACCGCCCGCAGCGCCGGTCGAGAACGTCAAGCCGCGGCGCGGCTACGTCTGGGTGCGCGGCGCCTATCAGTGGAACGCCGGCGACTACGAATGGGTCAACGGTCACTGGGAGCGCGCGCGCGCCCAGAAGGCCTGGGTCGACGGCCGCTGGGATCAGGCCAACGGCCAGTGGGTGTGGACCGCGGGCGCCTGGCAGTAGCGGAGGCGCGACAACCCGACCAGGCCGCGGCGATACACCGCAGTGGTGATACTGTCGCGCCAGGTTGGCGCGGACTGACGACGTTCCCGGTGAGGTGTTCCAGGCGATCTTCCACGCAGCGGGGGACGCCATGCTCGTCGTCGACGATGCCGGGGCGATCGTCCTGGCCAACGCGGCCTGCGCGGCGATGCTCGGGTATGGCGCCGGCGAGCTGCGCGGCCGCTCCGTGGATCTGCTCGTGCCGCCGCAGACGAGCGACCACGCCGCGAAGCGCGCCGGGTTCCACGCGCAGCCGCGGGCCCGCGCGATGGGCGCGGGGTTGCAGCTACACGCGCTGCACGCGGATGGCACCCAGGTACCGGTCGACATCGCGCTGACGCCGCTGACCATCGGCCCTCGGCGCTGGGTCGCCACCTTGCTCCGCGATCTGCGCGGTCGCCCACACGGCGCCGACGCGGTCCGGATCCAGGCCACGGCGCTGCGTTCGGCGGCGAACGGCATCGTCATCACCGATCGCGGCGGGACGATCATCTGGGTCAACCCCGCCGCCACGACGATCACCGGCTATCCCGCCGAGGAGCTGATCGGGCAGCACACGCGGCTCCTCAAGTCGGGGGTGCACGAGCCCGCGTTCTACTCGGCGCTGTGGAAGACGATCGCCGCCGGCGAGACCTTCTCGGGCACGATGGTGAACCGCCGCAAGGACGGGACGCACTATCACGAGGAGCAGACGATCGCGGCGGTCTTCGGCGATGGCGGCGAGATCACGCACTTCATCGCGATCAAGCAGGACGTGAGCGCGCGGCGCCGGGCCGAGGATGCGCTGGCGCTGGCCCACGCCGAGCTCGCCGCCCGCGTCGCGGAGATCGAGTCGCTCAACCGCCAGCTCCACGAGCAGGCGATCCGCGATCCCCTGACCTCGCTCTACAACCGCCGCTTCCTCGACGACGTGATCGGCCGCGAGGTCGCGCGGACCGTGCGCTCGGGCGCGCCGCTGACGATCGCCGCGCTCGATGTGGATCGCTTCAAGCACGTCAACGATGCCCATGGCCACGCCGCCGGGGATCAGGTGCTGCGCCTGCTCGCCGAGGTGCTGCGCACGCACGTCCGGACGTCGGACCTCGTGTGTCGCATCGGCGGCGAGGAGTTCCTGGTCGTGCTGCCCGGCGCGCCGCTCGCGATCGCGCGCGAGCGCGCCGAGGCCTGGCGCCAGGTGTTCGCCGCCTCGGAGCATCGCCTCGGCGATGGCACGGCGATCCGCTGCACGGTCTCGATCGGCATCGTCGAGCACGCCCCCGGCACCGACATCGCCGAGACCTTCCGCCGTGCCGACGCCGCGCTCTACGACGCCAAGCACGCCGGCCGCGATCGCGTCGTCGCGGTGTAGCTCGCGTGTCAGCAGCCGTGCAGCACGCCAGTGCCGCCGTTGTTGGTGCTGCGGCCGAGCTCGTACCAGGCGCCCGCGCGGTAGAGGAACCGGATCGTGCTGTTCTGCGGCAGGCACGCCTCCGACTGCACGAACAGCGGCGCCGCGTCGGCGGGCAGGTTGGTCGCGTTGCCGATGAAGTTGGTGGTCGTGCCGGTCAGCAGCAGCGTGATCACCTGGCCATCCTGACCAGGGCTGATGCCGCGGAGGTAGTCGTACGACGGCGGCTGCGCCACCACGTACAGGTCGACGCCGGCGCGATCCACCCACGGCTGCAGGTGCAGCGTCTGGTTGTCGACGTAGGTGGTGTCGAACATGCCCTTCGTGAACCGCATCGGATACAGGTTGGGCACGGACGAATCGAGGACCTCGATCACGACGTTCTTGGTCATGGTCGGGCTGCCGGCGTCGTCGTCGATCACGATCTGGCTCGCGGCATTGGTCGACGTCACCCCGGCGACGCGCCGTGCCGCGCGCCCGCCTCGACGTGGATCGCCGGCCGCGCGGGCAAGATCGCGCTGGGCGGCAGCCCGCCGACCGAGCCGCCGAGGATCTCGACGCGCGAGGCGCGCCGCCCCACGCGGATCGGCCCGAGGTTGGGATTGGTGACCCGCACCATGCTCGCGTCGTCGATGTCGAGGTGCAGCAACTCGGTCGCGCCCTCGGCCGACGCGGCGTCGATCGCGATGTCGGAGGTGCCGCCGGTGAGCGTGATGTGGACGTTGCTCGGGTTCGTCGGCGGCGAGCCCTCGAAGCGGCAGTGCCGCAGCACGTGGGCGTTGCCGCCCTCGATCAGGATCGCGCGCGACGGGCCCCGCTGCTTCGACAGCGTCTGGACGTTGGCGAGCTCGAGCCGGCTGCCGCTGACCGCGTGCACGCCGACGTCACCGCCGTCGAGGATCACGTTGTCGAGCACCGAGTTCCACATGCCCTCGAGCTTCACATCGAGGTCCAGCGCAGGCACGAGCCATTGCGCCGACCGGTGAGCGGCGTGCTCGATAGCGCCGCGCCCTCGCCGACCAGCGCGATCGGCACCGGCTGATCGCCGTAGCGCTTGGGCAGATAGATCGTGGCGCTGACGCAGTAGTCGCCCGCGGGGACGAACACGACGCCACCGCCACGGCTCGCGGCGGCGTTGATCGCAGCCTGGATCGCCGCGCCGTCGGTGAGCGTGTTGCCGTTGCCGCGTGCGCCGAACCAGCGGACGTTGATCGCGCCGGAATACGCGCGCCGCCAGCAGCCCGCGGCCAGCCCCGCGCCGCCGGGCGGGACGATGACCATGCCGTTGTCATCGAAGACCGGCGTATCGGTGGCCCACACGAACGCCCCGCCGCCGCCGTCGTCGATGACCGAGTGGCCGCCGACCATCACCGTCTGGCCGTAGGGCGTCGGCGTGACCGGCGGGCGGTAGCTCCGCAGCCCGCCGGGCCCGGTGATCGTGTCGAACCAGACCGAGCTACCACTCAGCGCCGCGCTCGCGACGCCGACCTCGGGCTCGTTCCCGCCGCTCACGCATCCGCCCAGCAGCGCGACCGCCCCGCCCACGCCCAGGAACTTCGCGATGACCTCGCGGCGATCCGCCGTTCCGCGCCCGTCTTCCTCCGACTTCACTCTCGTCATGGCCGACCCTCCTGCGGCTCGTCTGTCGCCGCGCCGCTGTTGGCGAGTCCGGCCGCCGATGTGACCGAGAAAATCGCAGCGGGGCGGTGTGACAGCGCGGTCGCGCGCGCGCCGCAGGGGTGCGCGTTCGCCTCGTGTTCCCGGCGATCTCGGCCACAGTGACGATCGATGGCATCGCACCCCATCGCGCGCGGCATCGCGCTCGCGATCGCGCTCCTCCTGACCTCGCCCGCGCGCGCCGAGCCGCTGTCGCCCGGTGACCTCGCGCGCAAGACCGAGGGCGGCTACTTCACCGGCCTGCCGCTGGCCGCGTTCAGCACCGACATCGGCGTCGGCGTCGGCGCCCGCGCGTACTACTACCGCAACGGTCGTCGCGACGATCCGCGGTTCGCGACCACGCCGTACTTGCAGCGCGTGTTCCTGCAGGTGTTCGCGTCGACCGGCGGCGTGCAGTTCCACTGGCTCGACTACGACTCGCCGCGCGTCGCCGGCACGCCGTATCGCGTCCGCGGCCAGCTGGTGTTCGGCCGCAACACCAACAGCAACTACTTCCCCCTCGGCGATCGCGCGCAGACCCCGCTCGCGTTCCCGGGCGCCGTCGGCACCTTCGACCGCTTCCGTGACTACGCGCGCGCCCAGCAGCAGGTCGACGCGGGGACGACCTACGCGAAGTACGACCAGTACGATCTGATCAAGGGGCTCGCGATCGCCAGCGTCGAGCGGCTGTTCCTGGGCGATCGCGTGCGCGTGCTCGGCGGCCTCGGCTTCACGTACACCCACCTCGGCGACTACACCGGCCGCACGGTCGACGCACTCGACGCCAGCGGCGGTGAGACCACCGCGACCGAGGCGCCGACCCGCGTGCACGAGGACTGCGCCGCGGGTCGACTCGTCGGCTGCGCCGGCGGCCGCGAGTCGTGGCTGCGCCTCGGGCTGTCGTACGACACGCGCGACTTCGAGCCCGATCCCAACCGCGGCGTGTTCCTCGATGCGGCCTTCGATGCGGCGACCCGCGCGCTGGGCAGCGAGTACGCCTACGTGCGCGTCTTGCTGGCCGGCCGGATCTACTGGAGTCCAATCCCGACCCGCGCCGATCTGGTGATCGCGGCCCGCGCGTTCGCCGAGTACCAGAGCAAGGGCACGCCGTTCTCCAGCCTCGACGCGCTGCCGTTCACCGAGGACTCCCGCTCCGGGCTCGGCGGCCATCGCACGCTGCGCGGGTTCCGCCAGGACCGCTTCGTCGGCCGGGTCATGGCGGCCTCGACCGTGGAGGTGCGGTGGACCTTCACGCGGTTTCGCCTGCGCCGGCAGCGGCTCGCGCTGTTCGCCGTGCCGTTCGCCGATGTCGGGCGCGCCTTCGACGACCTCGGCTCGCTCAGCCTCGCCCACTGGCAGCTCGGCTATGGCGGGGCGCTCCGCGCGTCGTGGAACCAGGCCACGATCGTGACGCTCGATGTCGGGCACAGCGCCGAGGACACCGGCGTCTACGTCAACTTCGGCCACATGTTCTGAGCGATCGCGCACCGCGCGCGTCAACCGGGGCGACAGCCGTCAAGCGATTGACGATCCGCTGGCGATCCCGCCGCGCGTCGATCAACAGAAGGAATCCAGCCTGCTGCGCGCGGGCGCGCACACGGCCGTGGCCCGGCCCGCACCGTGCAAGAGGGGTAGAGATGACCACCGCCCTCGCCCATCCCCAGACCCCGTTCTATCAGTCGAGCTCACCGCGCACGGCGCTGCGCACGCGCCTCATCCCGCAGATGCGCGCCGTCGACAGAGCGGATGTCGAGGACGCCGAGGACGCGATGCTCGGGCAGTTCATCCCGATCCACTACCACTACCAGATGCTCGATCAGCAGGCGCGCATCGGCGGGTTCGAGCAGGCGATCAACTACGCGGTCAAGCCGGGCATGAAGGTGGTGGAGCTCGGCGCGGGCACCGGCGTGCTGTCGTTCTTCGCGGCGCGGGCGGGCGCGGCCAAGGTCTACAGCGTCGAGCGCCTGCCCCACGTGGCCAAGGCCGCGCGCCGCTTCATCGCCGCGAACGGCTTCGGCGACCGGGTCGAGATCGTCAACGGCGATGCCGCCACGTACCTCCCGCCCGAGCCGGTCGACGTGGTGGTCTGCGAGATGCTCCACGCCGGCATGCTGCGCGAGAAGCAGCTGACCGTCATCGCGTCCTTCAAGGAGCGCTACCTCGCGCGCTTCGGCGGGCCGCTGCCGCGCTTCATCCCCGAGGCGGCGATCATGGCGCTGCAGCCGCTGATGACCGACTACCAGTTCCACGGCTACCAGGCGCCGGTGCCGATGTTCGTCGACGTCAACAACGCGCATCGCACGACCAACCTGTCGATGCCGGCGCTGTACGCGATGTTCACCTACGGCGACGACTACGCGACCCGCTTCGCGATCGATCAGGACTTCGCGATGGAGCGGACCGGCACGCTCAACAGCCTCCGCATCATCACGAAGAACCTGCTGGCCCTCGTCTGCGAGGAGAACCGCTCGATCGACTGGGACATGCAGGACCTCATCATCCCGCTCGCCACGCCGCTCGCGGTCGAGACCGGCGATGTCGTGCGCATGCGCTTCAGCTACAACGCGGGCGACAGCATGCTCGCGATCGCCGAGGCGATCGACAAGGACGAGTAGTCAGTCGGGCGGGAACACCAGCGGGAACCGACCGAGCGCGCCCGCGGGCGCATCGCCCGTGCCGCGCTCGAGCACGAGCGCGCCGTTCTCGACGTGGGGCCACGCGGCCCAGCCCTCGCCGGAGATGTCGCGGGGCGCGGTGCAGCTCAGCCTCGGCGCGGCGCGACAGACGACCAGCTGCTCGTGCTCGCCCAGCTGCATCCGCACCATCGCCTCGGTGCGGCCACCGGGGATCAGATCGCCCTCGACGATCGACACCACCGGGTCGGCGCTCGCGCCCGGATACTCGACGGTCAGGCCCTCGACGCGCCCGCCCCAGCCAAAGCTCACCGTGCAGGCGGCCGGGCCGTAGATCGAGTCGTTCACCCAGCAGCTCGCCTCGGGCCGCGACCACGGCGGCGACGCCGCGTCGGCATGGGTGAAGATCGCGCGACAGTCGGGCGGGTAGTCGTGATCCTCGCCGCCGGGTCCGTCGCCGTCCGCGCCCTTGCCCGAGGCCGCGAACTCGGCCTGTGCGGCTTCGAGCTCCGCGCAGCGATCCGGGATCGGCGTCACGGGATCCTCCTCGGCGCTGTCATCGATCGCGGGCGGTGGCTGGGGTTCCGCGTTACCGAGCGTCGGCTGCGCTGGATGGTGACAGCCGACCGCGATCACGATGACCATCACGCCACGACCTGCGCGCATCGACGCAGCGTGCCACACCGCATCGCGCGGTGGCGTATCGTCGGCGCATGGATCACGCCCTGCGCCGACGCCGGATCGGGATCGTCGCGTGCTGCGCGGCGATCGTGACGACCGCTGGATGCAGCGGCAGCAAGAGCCAGGCGACCTGTCGCAGTGACGCGCACGAGCTCGCGACGCTGCTGACCGCGATCAACCGCCCGAGCTATCAGATCGACCCGGACGTCCACCTCGTGGCGCGCCCGAGCCTGGCGTTGCCCGCGGTCCGTCCCGCGCTGGTCGTGGAGGTCCGCGCGAGCGGCGTGAGCCTCGACGGCGACCCCGTGGTCGACCGCGACTCCCTGCCCGCGCGCCTCACCGCGCGCGCCGGCGAGTTATCGCGCTACGGCATCCAGGCGCCGCGGGTCCGCCTCGCGATCGACGCGACCGCGCGCTGGTCGGAGATCGTGCAGGTCGCCGACGCCGCGGCCGCCGCAGGCATCCCCGAGATCGAGCTGATGTTCGCGGTGCCGCCGGTCGCGGTCACGCCGCCGCCGCGCACCGCCGTCGACGACGAGCTCGATCGCGCGACCAAGGACGCCGACGCCAGCGACAAGGCCACGCGGTTCGCGCAGCTGGTCGCGCGCGTGGCCGAACCCTGCCCGGCGCTGACGCGCGTGTTTGGAGCGCTCGCGACACCGGGCGAGGACAAGGCCACCGCGCTGATCGCCGGCATCGAGCCCGCGCTGATCGAGTGCCAGTGCGCAGCGGACGTGTCGGCGCTGCGCTCCTTGCTGTTCCGGCTGCTCGACGATCGCCATCCCGCCGCGCCGCTGTCCGTGACGATCGCCGCGACCGGACGGACGGTGACGCTGCCCGCGGCGACGCCCTGGAGCGAGGCCAGCGCCCAGCTCACGCTGGACGAGCCGGTCCATCTACGGATCGCGCCGTGACGTCGCGATAGCCGACCGCGTGCTCGGGACGGCGCGCGCCGCGCGCGAAGGAGCCCGCACGGGATCGACTGCCCGGCTGCGCGATGGCCGTGATACAGCACGACCATGCGCTCGGTCCTCGTCGCCGCCGTGATCCTCACCGCCTGCTCGCGCGGCGTCCCCGCACCCGATCCGGTCGTGGTCCCGACGCGCGCGCAGGCCGACGCGTTCGCGACGAAGTTCGCCGCGGCGATGAGCGCATGTGCGCCCGAGCTCACGAACATGTTCGACATCGACCAGCTTGCCCGGCGCGCGCTCGATGGCCGCGGCCTGCCCGCCGATGCGGCGCGCGGCGTGGTCGCCGGCATGAAGGACAGCGGCTCGCTGCTCGGGGTCCTCTGCAAGCAGTTCCCGCCGGGCACCCACTACACCCTGCTGCGCGTCCGCGAGGTCGGCGGCGCGCCTCGGCCGCTCTACCGCGTGACCTTGGGCGGCGACGGCGGCACCAACTACCACGAGGTCGAGCTGTCGGTGTCACCGGAGGACCACCAGGTCCGCGGCATCGACATGTACATCTACTCGTCGGGCGAGAAGCTGAGCGTCTCCCTCGGCGACATGATCAGCCAGGCGATGGCCGCGTCCGATCGCGGCAACGACATCGGCGCGACCGGCGTCGCGATGGGGCGGATGCGCGAGAAGTTCACGCGCGGAGACTGGGCGGGCGCCCGCGCCGAGCTGGCCGGCATGCCCGCCGAGCTGCGCAAGACCAAGGCGATGCGACTGGTCGCGGTGCAGATCGCGATGAACCTCGACGAAGCCGGCTATGCCGCCGAGATCGCCGGCTATCAGCGCGACTTCCCCGACGACCCCTCCCTGGACCTCGTCTCGATCGACGGCTACTTCATGAAGAAGGACTTCGCCGCCCTGCGCACCGCCCTCGCGCGTCTCGACCAGCGCGTCGGCGGCGACCCCTATCTCGACGTCCTCCGCGCCAACGCCGACTTCCTCGACGGCAAGCCCGACGCCGCGATCGCGGACGCCCGCTCCGCGACCAGCCGCGAGCCCACGATGCCCGAGGGCTGGATCAACCTCGCACGCTTCGAGGCCGCGCTCGGTCACACCACCGAGGCGATCGCTGCGCTCGATCACCTGCCCGGCCTCGGCCAGGCGCTGGACGACCAGTTCTTCATCGACAGCCCCGGCCTCGCCCCGATCCGCGAGACCGACGAGTTCAAGGCGCACCACAAGCCCTGAGCGGCCCGAGGGCCGCCCGCGTGGCCGGCCGCGGTCAATCGCTTGGCCGGAGCCGGTCATTGTGAGGGGTGCAGGCAGCTGCGTAGCGTGACGCGCGGGAGGTCCCATGCGCCGATCGCTCGTGCGTGTCTTCGTGCTCGTCCTCGCTGCCTGCAACGCACCGCCCGAAGCCGGGCCCGATGCGACCGCGCCCGAGCTGGCGCCGCTGGCCGCGCCCAGCGCGTGCGTCGCGTCGGCGGTCACCGCCGGTGACACCGCGGTCTGCGCGAGCTGCACCTGCGGCTCGTGCGCGGCCGAGACCGCGGCCTGCACCGGCCCGAGCTGCGGCGCGGTCGCGGCATGCGAGCGCCGCGCCGGCTGCACCGGCGACGCGTGCTACTGCGGCACCGGCGTCGACGCGCTCGGCTGTCCGTTCGTGCCCAAGGGCCCGTGCGTCGCCGCGATCGACGCCGCCACCGGTCACCACGGCCTCGTCTATGTCTGGACCGCGCGCAACAACTCCCAGAGCGCGCTCGCCCACGCCGAGGCCGCGGTCGCGTGCAGCAACACGCAGTGCACCGCCGCGTGCGCCGGCGACGCGGTCGCGTGCAGCCTCGACGACCTCGCCTGTCAGGATCGCATCTGCCGGGTGGATGCCGCGCGCGAGGCCGCGCGTGCGCAATCCGCCGCAGTGCCCGCCGCGCCGGTCATCGCCGAGCTCGCGATCGACGGCGCGACCGTCTGGCGCACTGGCGACACCGCGCGACCGCGCCTGGTCCCCGGCCATCTCGTCGAGCTCCGCGGCCGCGGCTTTGGCGCCGGGCCGACCCTCGACTTCACCAAGCTGATGATCGGCGACGTGCGCGTGCTCGAGACCGATCTCACGATGTACACGCAGCAGCTCGATCTGCTCAGCCAGGTCAACTACGAGACCGCCACGCCGCGCTCGAGCTGGCCGCGCGATCTGATCAGCTGGACCGACACCGCGATCAGCTTCCGCGTGCCGCCGCACGTGTCGTCGGGGCCGCTGGTGCTGCAGATCCAGAAGCGCCTGCCGCCCAATGCCTCGCTCCTGCGCCCGGGTGAGCCGCACCTCGTCGTCGATGCGCAGACCGCGCGCATCCGCGGCGCGTTCCCGCAGGCCTGCGATGTCGTGTCGGACCTCGGCCCCGCGGATGCGGGCGCATCGATCGATATCGATGTCGACAACCCCGGCCTGGCCGCGCTGGTCGCGCGCGGCCGCGCGATCTTCTGGGGCTACGACTTCAACATCGGGCTCGCGCACAACTTCCGCGACCTCGACTGGAGCGCGATCATGAGCGGCAAGGCGACCGATCCGGTCACCGGGCAGATCGCCGATCCGCTCGCGCTGTTCGGCGCGTTCCCGGCGGTGCGCGGCGAGGTCCCCGACGAGGCCATCGACGAAGTGCGCTTCGATCCGTACCCGCAGGCCAACCCGATCCCGGGCTTCCTCGCGATCGGCCCGCAGAAGCTGGCCGGCACCACCCGCGGCACCGGTCGGGTCGGGTACCGCTACGCCGAGTCGACGCACCCGTTCAAGGGCGACGGCCAGTGGATCGGGTTCAACTGCGCGTCCTGCCACGGCGAGCGCATCACCTACGAGCGCGCGCCCGGCCAGCGCATCACGCGGGTCGTGCCCGGCCTGCCCAACCCGCGCTGGAGCATGAAGTGGTCGCTCCTCGGCAACTTCAAGGGCGTGAAGGGCGACGAGCCCGGGCCGCGCTGGGCGCCGGGCACCGCCGCCGTCGACAAGACTGCGCTGGTCTACGCGATGCCGCAGGGCACCGGCGAGCACGCGCTCATCCGCATGCGCGGCGAGGGCAGCCACATCGACGACGACTACCAGTTCTCGCCGATCGCGATCCCCAACGTGACCTACTACCTGTCGATCCGCCGGTCGCTGTCGCACAGCGAGTCGTACGTCGGCTTCGAGGGCTCGTACATCCACTCGCAGGAGCCCGATGGCGCGCTCGGCTCGATGGACGCCGCGTCGCTGCAGGCGCTCACCGCGTACATGGGCACGCTCGACGGCAGCGACACCGAGCTGCGGCGCGTGGGCCTGTATCGCCAGCTCGCGTGGGACGGCCATGCCGCCGATGTCGACGGCGCGACCGAGGGCGCGTTCGTCGCCGCCGGTCCCGCCGCGTTCCCCAAGGTCGCGGCCCGGCTCGCGCGCGGCGAGGCCGCCTTCGCGCAGGCCTGCGGCAGCTGCCACGGTGATCGTCTCGGCGCGCGCACCGACGAGCGCATGATCCGCCTCGACCAGGTCGGCCGGTTCTTCGCGCCCACGATCTACCAGCGCGAGCTGCAGTCGATCCGCGTGACCTTCCTGCGCGATCTGTACTGGGTGCAGCACCGCGGGTTGCTCACCGATGGCCACGTCCGCAACCTGCGCGACCTCGTCGATCCCGCGCGCTGCACCGCAGGATCGCCGCTCTACAACGCCTACTACACGCTGCACCCGCCGCAGGATCCCGGGCCCGCGGGTCCCGACATGCCGGTTGCGTATCCCGCTGACTATCGCCGCGGCGATGTCTTCCGCGTCCGCAAGTCACCGTCGGCGAGCGCCGATGATGCGGGCGCGCGCCAGAACCGCTTCATCGAGCGACACCGCTACTTCGTGACGGTGCCGTGGGATCCCGACCACTACTACTGGGACTACCAGAAGCTGCGCGCCGACTACGGCCCGGCCGAGCTCGGCACCGCCGCGCCCATCGGCATGCCCGCCGCGCCGCATCCGTGGTGCGCCGCGTCGCCGGCGGACATCGACGATCTCGTGCTGTACCTGTCGTCGCTGTAGGCGCGCACACGCGCAGATCGCGGCGCGAAGATCGTCGGCGCGGCGCGCGAACGGTGGTGATAGGTTCGCATTCCGCGAGCCGATGAGTGTCTCGGTCACCCTCGTCCGTGCCGTCCTCGACGAGATCGCGCGCGTCGGCATCGATCCCGAGCGCCTGCTCGCCGAGGTCGAGCTCGATCGCGCGCTGATCGAGGACGCGGGCGCGCGCATCCCCGAGGCCCGCTACGACGCACTCCACCAGCGCGCCCTCGATCTCACCGGCGATCCCGCGCTCGGCCTGCACATGGCCGAGCACGCGCGCATCGGCGCGTTCCACATCGTCGCGATCTTGAGCGCCCACTGCCGCACGCTGCGCGAGGCGCTGACCGTCTTCCGCCGCTTCCGTCACCTGCTGTCCGAGGTCGAACCGCCGTCGCTCGAGGAGGACGGCGACCACGCGATCATCACGTGCCACTTCGTCGCCGCCAGCCCGCGCGGCGATCGCCTGCGCGCCGAGTTCGGCATCACCGCGCTCGTGCGGTTCGCGCAGCAATCGATCGGCACCGTCGGCGCGCCGCGCGCCATCGACTTCGCCCACGCCGCGCCGCCGTATGCCGACGAATACGCGCGCCTGCTCGCGTGCCCGGTCCGCTTTGGCGCGCCCGCCCACCGCATCCACCTCGATCGCGCCGCGCTCGATCGCCCGCAGATCCACTCCAACGCGCACCTCTATCGCGTGCTCGAGACCAGCGCCGCCAGCGATCTCGCGTCGCTCGCCGGTCCGTCGATCGCCGCGCGCGTCCGCGCCGCCATCGTCGCTCATCACGATGGCTCTCGCCCGTCGATGGACGACGTCGCGCGCCGCCTCGGCCTGTCCGGCCGCTCGCTGCGCCGCCGCCTCCACGACGAGGACGCCAGCTTCGCCGACCTCGTCGACGATGCCCTCGCCGAGCTCGCGCGCCGTCAGCTCCAGGATCCGCGCGCGACGATCGAGGATGTGGCGCTGCGCCTCGGCTTCTCCGAGCCCAGCGCGTTCCACCGCGCGTTCAAGCGCTGGACCGGCCTGACACCCGGCCAGTATCGATCGCTGCCGCCGTGAGCGCGCGCTGACTCACCACATCGTCGCGACGATCTCGTCGACGGCCTTCGCGAGCGCGGCGCCGGAGGCGGGGAGCCCGGGCGCGAACTGGCGACCGCACGTGGTGCGGTTGTAGTCCGTGTAGATCTCGACGTTGACGTAGGTCGTCGCCGACGTCGGGAGATCGTGAAACGAGCCGAGATCGAGCGCGACGAGCGCGGCACGGAGCTTCGCGACCTCCGCCGCGGACAGGACCTTGCGGCTCGGCGTCGGCGGGATGTCCGGATGATCGGAGCGCGAGGCCGGCGCGAGCGTCTTGCTGATCGCCTCGTCGTGCTCGGTGGCATCGGTCGCGAACACCTCGTGCGCGCGACCGCCCTTCGAATACACCACGCGCACGCTGAACGGGGTCGCGCCATCGATCGCCGGGCACGGCAAGACCTGGCGCGGCGCGTGACTCGCGTCGACGATGAGCTTGCACGCGCGCCGCTCGCGCGCTGGATCGGGTGGGCCGCTCGGCGCGACCGACGGCGCGTCGGGACGTCGCGACAGGCCGACCGGGACCTTCTGGCTGATGCCGCGCGCATCGATCTCGTCGACGAGGGTCATCAGCTCGGCCGGCGCGTCGGTCATCGTGTCGATCGTGTCCTCGAGGCCATGATGGAATCGGATCGTGCCATCGGCGCGGACCTCGCCGTCCACCGGGTCGGTCGTGTACCCCTCGTCGAGGGCGCAGTGGAACTCGGCCCATCTCCGGAGGCCGGTATCGGTGGGCGCGACGGCCACGACCTTCGTAGTCGGCGGCACTTCCACACTCGACCCGCACGCCGCGAGCAAGACGAACCCCAGGCGCTTCACCCACCGACTATCGCACGGGACTCCCGCGCGCCGGGTCGCGCCCACTATTTCCGCGTGTACGTCAGCTCGCGGTACGGCTCACCCGTCGCTTCGACGTGCGCCGACGCGATCCCGCCGTCGAAGCAGCGGGTCTCGGCGAGCGAGTAGTCGCTCGCGTCGACGAACGTCTCGCACCACGCGCCATCCTTCTGCGCCACATCGAAGGAGGTCGCGCCGTCGTCGTCCTCGCCCTGATGCGCCTCGTGCTTCGCCACCGGGGTCGGCGGCAGCAGCGCGTCGCCGGTCGGGACGGCGCTACCCGCCGCCGGCAGCTCGTCGCCGCGCCAGACGCCCGCCGCGCTCGCGATCCAGACGCCCGCGATGATCGGCTCGCGCCCCACCGCCTCGGGATCGCCATCGCACGCGATCTGGCTGGCCACGCCGCCGATCAGCTCGCGGACCTCGGTCACCGAGCAGCGGACCTCGATGGTGCCGCGCGTCTCCGGCTGCTCGTGGTTCTCTGCCGCCAGGTCCGCCTCCGCGAACCGCACGAGCGTTGCGACCTCGTACGTCCAGGCCGCGCCGCTCTCGAACAGCTGCGCGTACGGCGCGCCGTGCGCGAACGCGGCGGGCGTCGAGCTGTGGTGGCTCGATGCGCCGCAGCCGACGATGAACACGAAGGAAGCCATCGCGCCGCGGCGCAGCGAACGCGATGGACGCCTGGCGAAGACAGCATTCGCAGCGATCACGGTGTGGCGATCGTACACTGCCGGGCAGCTGGCGATCCGAGGAGCGCCATCAGCTTCGCCGCGCCCTGACGCGTCTTGTTGCGCTACCCTCCGGTCGTCATGGCCGGCGCAACGCCTCCAGCGACATACGACGACGTCCTCAGCGCGCCGCCCAACAAGGTGGCCGAGATTGTCGACGGCGTCCTTCATCTCAGCCCGCGCCCGGCCAAGCCGCACGCGGCTGCCACCAGCGCGCTCGGCGAGGAGCTCGGGCCACCCTTCAAGCGCGGGCGCGGCGGCCCTGGCGGGTGGATCTTGCTCGACGAGCCCGAGCTGCACCTCGGCCCGGACATCCTCGTTCCGGACATCGGCGGCTGGCGCCGCGAGCGCATGCCCACGCTCGATCGCTCGTGCGCACCCTCGAGGTGCTGCGCCTCGAGGGCGAGCGCTGGACCATCGTCGCCACGTGGGCCGACGCCGCGAAGGTCCGCGCCGAGCCATTCGACGCCATCGAGCTCGATCTCGCGATCCTGTGGATGGATGTCGAGCCCGCGCCCGCGACGCCTTGATGCCCCGAGCGACGCGCGTAGGATCCAGCCCGATCCGCTTCCACCGCAAAGGGCGCTGCGATGACTCGGTACCTGATCTCGTTCGATGATGGCGCGATGAACCACATCCCCGATGCCGACTTCCCTGCCGTCGGCGAGGCCGCGCACGCCGTCATGAAGGCGGCCCAGGACGCCGGCGTGTGGATCTTCGGCGGTGGGGTCGAGCGCCAGCGCGCCAGCATCGTCGCCACCGACGGCACGGTCGCCGACGGTCCGTTCCCCGAGACCAAGGCCGTCGTCGGCGGCTTCTCGATCATCGACGTGCCCTCGCGCGAGGACGCGCTCGCCTGGGCCGCTCGGTTCGCCGCCGCCTGCCGCTGCGCGCAGGAGGTGCGAGAGATCATGTACGACCCGCTCGTCTGAGCGACTCTGGATCCTGACCGCCGGCCGGACGATCGTCGTCGCTAGGCGGACGGAGTGACCGGCTCCCGGACATCGTTGCCTGTCTCGCTGCCAGGAATCGCCGCGTTGCGCATGGCCGCGGTCTTGCTCGTGCCGTTGCCTCACGATGTCCGTCCCGCGTCAGGTCCTTCCTCGCACGTTCTACATGCTGACCCGTCGCTGCACGCAGCGGCAGTTCTTGCTCCGCCCGGACCCGACGACGAATGCGACGTTCCTGTACTGCCTCGCGGAGGCCGCGCAGCGCTTCGACATCGAGGTCATCCTTCCGTCGGTCCTCTCGAACCATCACCACACGATCTGCTTCGATCGCCACGGACGGATCATCGAGTTCGTCGAGCACCTCCACAAGTTCATCGCGAAGGCCATGAACGCGCACCGCGGCCGATGGGAGAACTTCTGGTCAACCGAACCACCTTGCCTGGTTCGCATGGTCGAGACCAACGACGTCATCGACAAGCTCGTCTACGCGGCGACCAATCCCGTGAAGGATGGGCTCGTGCTGCGCGTGCATCACTGGCCCGGGGTCAACGGCCTCTCCGCCTTGCTCAACCAGCGACCGACCATCGTCCAGCGCCCCCGCCACTTCTTCCGCGCGGTCGGCTCGATGCCCGCCGAGGTGACACTGTCGCTCGTCATCCCGCCCGAGCTCGGTGACGGCGATGACATCCGTCGGATCCTCCGCGAACGAATCGCCGACGTCGAAGAGAACGTCGCCGCCGCGCGCACCAGCGCTGGCATGCCGATCCTCGGTCGACGCCGGGTACTGCAGCAGTCGTGGCGCGACCGTCCGTCAAGTCGGGAGCCACGCCGTGGCCTTCGCCCCCGCGTCGCCGCCCGCAACGTCTGGGCACGCATCGAGGCACTGCTCCGCAATCGCGACTTCGTCTCGGCCTACCGCGCGGCCCGCGCCCGCTGGCGCACAGGTCTCGCCGTCGAGTTCCCAGCGGGCACCTACTGGCTCCGACGCCACGCCGGCGTCCCAGTCGCGTCGCCAGGCTGACGTCGCGCTCACCTGCGTCCTTGGTCAGGGCGGCCCTCCGGAACGCCCGGTCGCGGCGTGGTCGAACGCCGAAAACGCCAGTGCGCCGCCTGTCGAGGGCAGCGCACTGGCAGTGGGTTTTCGGCGAAATCCGGCGCCGGGCAGGACACCCAGCGCCGCCGGACTCACTCCGGATTCAAGCAACCCCGGTCCGGACTACATCGAACGTGTCCGTGAAGGCGATGCAGCCTTTCTTCACCCCCGACGGTGCCGCCGTCGTGTTTGCGGCAGCCAAGAGCCCCACGGAGCTCCCAGCCCTTCACATCGTCGAGCTTTCCGGCGCATCGCATGTGCCCCAGCGCATCAGCGAGCCCGGCCTCGAGATCACGTCAGCCGTGATCGCGACGCCGTAGCGTCCCGGTCGATAGCACCGGCCGCGAGCACCCCGCTACATCACGTGTAGGTTTTCCACGCGGAGGATCGGGGCGCCGTCAACCCAGGACGCCTCAAGTGAAAGCGTGAGGTCACTCCGCCCTTCCTCCACGGTCCAGAGGGGTACATCCATGGACACCATGCCGACTACGTCGGTTCGTTCATAGACGTCCACAAGAGCCCACCCCGCTTCGGGTATTGGAACCAGCTGACGGCCATACTCCTCGACAGCGCGCCGCAAGATCTCCGCGGACAGTCTACCGGCCCGGCCGTCGGCCTCGACCTCGGCGTAAGCCCCGCGCGAGAGATCGCAAACCAATATCCGGACCTGCTCTTTAAACGTCGGGTTCAACATAGCCGCGTGCTCCATTCCACCGGGGCCGGGGCCCCCGGAACTTGCCATACGATAATCCGACGCCACTCAAGGACTTCCCTGGTGCCGCAGCGATGACAAATACCACGGCGAGCCCGCTGTCCAGCTGGGCGAGTACTGCGTCGACAGCGTCGTTCGCCGGCGTCTCGGGAGTCGATCCGCAATCAACCACCCCCGGTCCGGACTACCCTTCCATCAATAGCCTGCCGCAGCTGCTCGGGAGTGTGCGAATAATGCCGCTTCGGGAGAAAGTGCACTCGCTTGAGTCGCAGCAGCGGAGTCAGGTCACCATCTCGAACATTTGTCCCCACGAAGCGAAACTCTTCCAGGTGAGGCATATTCGCCACAAACGACACACTCGCAAGCTCCCCAGAGGAGATAACGCTGAGCACCTCTAGGCCACCGAGCCCACTCACCTTCTCCACGACATCACACTTCTTGCAGTGTTCAAGCGTGAGAGCCTTGAGCGCCACGAGTGTCTCAATACCATCGAGTCTCCGCAGTTGAGGCAAGTACGCAAGCTCAAGGCTTACCAGTTGCCCCAGGCGTTCAATGCCATTTGTGTTGACAATATTTGAGCTCGTCACACTTAACTCGCCTAGGGCTGACATACTCGGAAGCCCGGTCAAGTCCTTCTGCGCAGACCGATACCCCGAAAGATCAAGAACCTCCAGACTCTGGCACCCCGACAAGGTGAGAGTAGGGTGCCAATTCCCCCGCAGAACCCGGAGCTTCGGAAACCGAGCCACCGGCAGGGTAATCGGACCGGAAATCGTCAGGCTATTCAGCGACTCGAGCTCAAGGAGCGGTGCGAGGTCGAAGTCACCTCCAACAGGGTGTACTACAACAAGCCCGCCAATGTCCGTATACTCCGCAAGAAAGGAAAGATCGCGCAGAGAATATCCGCGTTGAGGATTCACGCCAAGACTCTCGATGCCACCGTCTCTATAGCGCTGAAGGCATTCCTTAATTCGGTTGGAGTCCACCCAAAGCGTAGATTTCCCAGCCACAACTGTTATGTCGAAGCTCTCTATAGTCACGGGTCACCATCCTGTTCACGCATCTTCTTCCCCGGCGCGGAATCAACCAACCCCGGTCCGGACCTACCCGCTCCGGACTACTGCGGTCCGGACTCCTGGGACCAGCCGGGAGCTCACGGAACGTGCAACGAATCAACCTCAAACGCATATCCAGCCCCGACTTCATGTACGCGCAAGAACAGGACAAGGTCACTGCGTCCCGACTCTCTGGTCCACAGATCCACCAGCACATCCCAGTGGGTTCCCGTCCAATGTGACTCGGATGTGGCCCATGTCTCGTCAGGTAGCTCGGTGAGTGTCTCACCGTAGTCAGCAACGTACTTCTTAGCATGGGACGCCCTTGCCTTGGAGGGTGCCTTCACCGAAGTGATTCCCTTTGCGAGTGCGTAGTCGCCTTTTGTAAAGGCCTCGACAATTTCCCGTATTACTGGCCGCCAGACGTCCGCAACAGGCTGCTTGCTCTTCCTCTTGACAGCTTTACCAGTCTTCATGACTCATCCCCCTCCGAGCTAGACTGCGACATAGGCCTACGGAGCGTGCAACTTGTCGTGGCACGCATTGCACACCTCCGGAATCCATCAACCCCGGTCCGGACCTACTGATCTCGCCCCTCCCAGTACGCCTTCCAGGGGCCATCCGTCGGTGATCTGTCGGGCAATATCGACGAGCAGAAGCCCCCACTCCGCGGGATCACTCCACGCGCGAGGAACGCACGCGAATGACTGCGAGCCTGCGCTACTCCAGACACGAAGTATCTCCTTCGCAGTCGAGTCCTCGACAACGTTCGCGGGCACGGGCAGTTCTCTCATATCGTATTTCCCATTCGGCGTTCCCGCTGAGCGGGCTCGCTCCGGCGAACATTACACGCGCGACCCTCGCGGCGCGCGGCGGACGGTTTCGGGGCATCACACGACCGAGGCTCTCTGCACGTCCAGGTAGTTGAACTGCACTTCCTCGAATCGCTGCTCCAAGGCCTCGAGCCCATGCTCCTTCTTGTACTCGAGCTCGGCGCGCGTGATGGGGATCAGCCACAGGCACCGAAGCTCGAGCGGGCGGCACCACTCGAGCGTGGGCCCGTCGAGGTACGGGAGCGAGATCAAGCCGTGCGTGCACTGCGATCCCGGCGCCCATGGCCTGCCGAAGTTCACGGTGTGCCCGAGGCCCAATGAACTACCGGTGCGGTGGTAGTCCGTGATCACGGTGAGCAATTCCTCAACCTGTACGCGCGCCTCGTCGGCTGGGCGACAGAAGGCATGCAACTCGAGCCTGTCGTCGTCGCTCGGCTGCGACATCCCGCGCGTCGCGAAGGCTCTCATGTCGTCGGTCGCCTGATAGACGAGGACCGCGAAGCCATCCGGGAGCCGCTCGATCGGCCCCTTGGTCCAGCGGAGGAGCCCCTGCGGCGAACCCCACGTCGACTCGTAGTGGGCCTCGATCTGCCGCAAGTACCGAACGTCCATCAGGCGCCTCCGCGAGATGGGGCCACGGGCTGTCCTGCACCAGGGCTCACAGCTCCTCCCAGGGGATACACGTGGGCATCGTCCCGGTTGCGAAGAACTCGCTCGCCGCCGCCAGCCCCTCCTCGAGCGTCACGACAGCGTATTCCGGGATCTCCTGGATCGCCGTTGGCGTCTGGCCGAAGAACTCCACGAGCGCGTCGGACTCGGACACGCCACGCGACCACCAGCCGGGATGGCCCGACTCCGCGAAGTAGTGCACCGACGCTCGGGCGCCGCGGACGAGCAGCGCGAGACAGGGGTACTCGCCCGCGTGCTCCCCCATCCAGAACTCGTTGGCGTCTTTGCCGTACCGCTGCGCGAGCGTCGCCGCGAGCGATGCCGCGTCGCCAACCTGACACGAACCGCCGAAGTGATCGATGTGCATGGACATGCCGAGCCGACTCATGCATCGGCCTCCGCCGGGTCGCAACGACAGTCGGGGAGGAGACTCTCGCGGATCATCGCGATGCGGCGCTCCAGCATGTCGGCGTGCTCCGCGGTCGGTGCAGCGGCGACCGGGAAGACCTTCGACAGATCGCCGCCGGTGCGGGCCGCATCGATCCAGTGTTCCATCAGCTCGCAGTAGGCCTCGAGCGCTGCACACGGATCGCGGATGTCGTCGATGACCATGTACACGCTCGGGACATCGCCAACCACGACCCACAGCCATTCGTCGGCTGGCGGACTTGGCTCCAGCTGCATCAGGAACACGCCGATCACGCCGCCAACCGCGTACCCGACGAGTTCCCGCCGGATCCCACGGCACCAGTGATGGGACCGCAGAAACGCACAGGCCTCGGCGCGCAACTCGTCGAAGAGCGCGCGCTCCTCGGCATCGGGCAGTGGATACGCGTCGAGCTCGACCACGCCATCCACAGGGACGAGGGGACCGCTCATCGCGTGGCGCCATCAACACCCAGGACCACGATCGCCCGCACCGTCCGAGAGTAGCGCACGACGTCGACGCATCCATCGCTGGATCCTGATCTCACGCTCGGGGGAGCGCCGTTCGCCTCGCGGGTGACTGTCGCGTCGCATTCGTCGTGCATCGGTCCCGGGTCTATCGCCGCATCCCGCACACGGTTGCGGCTTCCCTCCGAAAACGCCGAAGCCACGGAGCGGAGCTTCGGTCCACGCACGAGCCGGCCGCGGCTGTGGCCGGCATCGTTCCTGGCCGATCGCCCGTGCTGGGCAGCGGCGACTACCCATCATCGCGCGCGGCGGTCACTTGCTCCGGGGCAGCGCGACCGCGCACACCCGCTCCCCGAAGCGCTCGAACAGCTCGACCTTTGTCGGACTCGTCCAGACGAGCTTGCCCAGCTTCCCGCCGAAGATGAACTCGTCGGGTAGCTCGTCGATGGCGAGCGTCCGCGAGATCTCGACGCCTCGCCGGTCCTCGATGACGATCTCGGCGCGGAAACGCGCGCTGTCGTGACGGCACGCGAGATACGCGAAGTACCGCCGCGAAGCATCGACCTTGCGGGTCCTGGGCCACGTCCATTCGTTGACGAAGTCGAGGGCTCGCACCGCCTTGTATGCAGCGTCGAAGGGCGCGCGCGGCCACCGGTGCGCAGTAGCGACCTTCAGCGCGCCGGCTTGAAGCGCGTCGAGCGCGATCACCTTTCGCCCGTGCGCATCGGCGCGCTGGAACGCTGGCTCGTCGAACCCGATCTCGACCATCACGACGTCGAGCTCACCGGGGACCCTCGCATCGGGACGCTCGACGCAGTCCACGTAGATCTTCCGTGTACTCGCCGTCCGGAGCCGCGGGAAGCAGCGCGAATAGAGCGCGGCGACCGTGCGCATCTGAAACGATCGCTTCGAGCTCGCCGCGCGTGGCAGCAAGGGCCAGCCCTGGTCGAATTGAGTGAGGTACACCGCAACTGCATAGCCGAAAACGCCGAAGCCCCGCCAGCGCGGGGCTTCGGTCCAGCTTCCCACCGCCGCGGTCAGTTGACCGGGACGTCGGCGGGCGCGGGCGGGACGAGGAAGAACACGTTGCGGGTCGAGAGGGCGGTGACGCCGTCGCCGTAGACGGTGACGAACGCCTTGTAGAGCTGCGGCTGATCGGTCGCCGGCACGGTGGTGTTCATCTTGGACACGACCTTCCAGCAGACCGGCGTGCCGGTCCGCACCTGGAGATACTTGTCCTTGAAGGAGTCACCGTTGGAGTCGGTGTCGGTCAGGCCGTTGGCGCAATCGGCGGTGCCGAGCTGCAGGGTCTCGAGGTGATCGAAGAACGCGGTGAGCGCGTCGACGCTGTCGGCGGTGTCGTCGGTGGGCACCGCGTTCATGTCGAGCGGGATGTTGTTGGCGAGCGTGCGCACGCCGTTCTCGATCGCGGTCGCGGCGTTCGCGCCGGCGCCGTCGAACACGAACGGGTTGCCCGTCGTCGCGTCGACCGCGCCGGTGTCGGTCGCCATCTTGTTGAGGTCGGTGAGGACCTCGGCGCCGTAGCCGGAGCCGAGGATGCCGACGAGGCGGGCCTTGGCGCTGGTCATCGCGGGCTTCACGACGCTGTCCCAGTTCGGGCAGTGGTTGGTGTCGGCGCCGTTGAGCGGGCCTTCGTCGGTGGCGAGCAGCACCACCGGCAGCGAGCCCGGGCGGAAGCACGGGTAGCCGTAGCCGCCAGCGCCGGCGGGCGAACCGGTGCAGGTCGCGCGCGCGGCGACCGTCTGGATGCCGCAGCCCGAGACGGCGGCGTCGGCCGTGCCCTTGCCAGTGATCGTCGAGAACACCGAGAAGGTCTCGTCCTCGGTGCAGCAACCGTTGGGCTCGGTGATCGGCAGCGACGCCACGTTCGGGCTCTCCTGGATGTCGAGGACGTGGTGATACGCCTCGCCGCCGGTCGAGCCCGAGTAGCCCATCGTGCCGGCGCCGGCCCACAGGTTCGGGATGCACGTGGCCGGGTTGCCATTGCCGAGCGGCGGGCACTGCAGGTTGTTGATCACGGTCGCGAGGTTCGACTTCACCGCCGCGATCTCGGTCGACATCGATCCCGAGCGATCGAGGATCACGTACATGTCGACCTGCTGCAGCTTGGTCGAGAACGCGAGATCATCGTCCGTCGGCGTCTGCGGCTACACGTACGGCTCGACGAAGACGAAGTCGCCGTTGGCCTGCGGATTGGACGCGGGGTCGGTCGGGTTGGTGCCGGCGGCGACCTCGACGAGATCGGAGACGCCGTCGCCATCGGTGTCGCCGGCGACGGCGCTGGTCTCGCCCGCGTCGACGGCGCCGTTGCAGTTGGCGTCCTCGGCGGAGTCGAGGAGGCCGTCGTCGTCGGAGTCGCGGTCGATGAAGTCGTAGCGGCCGTCGCTGTCGGTGTCGCGGGTCGCCATGCCATTCGCCTCGAGCTGATCGGACCGGCAGTCCTGATCGGAGTCGAGGTCGCGGAAGTTGCCGGTGCCGTCGGTGTCGTAGTCGTCGCTGGTCTCGACGAAGTCGGGGATCGTGTCGTTGTCGCTGTCGGTGTCGCGGAAGTCCGGCATGGAGTCGCCGTCGGTGTCGACGGGGTTGGCCGGATCGGCGCCGATCTCGAGGGTGTCGTTGATCTGATCGCCGTCGTCGTCGAGGTCCTGGAAGTCGGCCTTGCCGTCGCGGTCGACGGCGCCGACGCCGTCGGTGCCGTCGAGGATGCCGTTGGCGTCGGAGTCGGTGTCGCGATAGTCGGGCGTGCCGTCGCTGTCGCTATCGACCGGCCGGGTCTCGGGGTTGTCGTCGCCACCCTCGCGATAGTCGGGGACGCCGTCGTTGTCGCTGTCGCTGTCGAGGTAGTCGGGCGTGCCATCACCGTCGGTGTCGGTGTTGCCGGCCTTGCCCTCGTCGGCGTCAGAGATGTGGTCGCCATCGGCATCGGTGGCGGTGACCATCCCTGCATCAGGGCCACCGCCGCCGCCATTGCTTCCACACGCGCCGGCGATCAGCCCGGCAAAAAAGATCGAAGAAAGAAGGCGAAGTCGCATCGGGGTCCCCTCCGGGTGCTGGCTGATAGTAACCAACAGACGTGCCAATCCGCGGCATCAAAATTCACCCGTTTGCGGTGAGCCACATGACATCCCACGGTGTAGGAGTTTGTCGGTGGGGACGGATGACCTTGGCCAGGCTGTCACGGTGACCGTCGAAACGGCGGCCGCAACCAGTCCCCGACACGGCTGATCGTCGTCGGTTCAGCTCACGCCACCAGCCCCGCCAAGTCGCCTTGCCTCGCGCGACCGGCGGCGGCCGGAGGAGTACGATGCGGCGCGTTGAGCACCCTTCTCCTCATCCGCCACGGACAGGCCTCGTACGGCGCCGCCAACTACGACGTCCTGTCCGAGCGCGGCCGGACGCAGGCGAGCCGGCTCGGCGCGCACCTCGCGGCGGTCCGCCAGCCGATCGACGCGCTCTACACCGGCCCGCTCGAGCGGCAGCGCGACACCGCGAGCCTGCTGCGCGACGCGGCGATCGCCGGCGGCGCATCGATCGCCCCGATCGAGACCATCGCCGAGCTCGCCGAGTACGACGCCTTCAACATCATCCAGCGGTTCCTGCCGCGGCTCGCCGATGATTCGCCGGAGCTGCGGCCGCTGGTCGACGGCACCGCCGGCAACGATGCGCTGCGGCTGATCGATCGCGCGTTCGAGCTCGCGGTGAAGGCGTGGAGCCGCGGCGACCTCACGCACGAGGCGATCGAGAGCTACGAGGACTTCACCGCGCGCGTGCGCAGCGGCCTCGATCGCGTGCTCGGTGCGCACGGCGGCGGCCAGACGGTCGCGGTGGTGTCGTCGGGCGGGCCGATCTCGATCACCGTCGGACTCGCGCTCGGCCTGGGCCCGGACGCGACGATGGCGATCGGCCGCGCGATCCGCAACGCGAGCGTGACCGAGCTGCGCTGGCGCTCGCGCGGGTTCGCCTGGCGGCCCGGCGACTTCTCGCTCTACGGCTTCAACCACATCCCGCACCTCGAGGCCGATCCCGACCTCGTGACCTACCGCTAGCCTGGAGAGGCCATGGACTTCGATCCCCCCGAGAGCGTGCGCCCGATCCTCGAGCGCATCGACCGCCTCCTCGCCGATCACGTGCTGCCCGCCGAGGCCGAGGTGCTCGAGCGCGGCTGGAACGGCGCCGCCGAGCTGCTCGCCGGGCTGCGCGCGAAGGTGAAGGAAGCCGGGCTCTGGGGCCCGCAGATCCCGAAGGAGCTGGGCGGTCTCGGGCTCGATCTCGTCGAGCACGGCCTGGTCTCCGAGCGCCTGGGCCGCACGCCGCTCGGCCACTACGTCTTCGGCGCGCAGGCGCCCGACGCCGGCAACCTCGAGATCCTGCACAAGTTCGGCACCGACGCGCAGAAGGCGAAGTGGCTCGAGCCGCTGGCGCGCGGCGACATCCGCTCGTGCTTCTCGATGACCGAGCCCGACAACGCCGGCTCGAACCCGACGATGCTGTCCTGTGTCGCGCGCGTCGACGGCAACGACTACGTCATCGACGGTCGCAAGTGGTTCACGTCGTCGGCGGATGGCGCGGCGTTCGCGATCGCGATGGTCGTGACCAACCCCGAGGCCGACAAGCACGCGCGCGCCAGCATGGTGATCGTGCCGTGCGACACGCCCGGGTTCCGGCTGGTGCGCAACATCCCGATCATGGGCGATCGCGGCGAGGGCTGGGCCAGCCACGGCGAGCTCGAGTACATCAACTGCCGCGTGCCCATCGAGAATCGCCTCGGGCCCGAGGGCGCGGGCTTCCTGATCGCGCAGGAACGGCTGGGGCCGGGCCGCATCCACCACTGCATGCGCTGGGTCGGCATCTGCGAGCGCGTGTTCGATCTGATGTGCGCGCGCGCGGCCAGCCGCGTGATCGACGACGACGGCAAGACCCTGGCGACCCGGCAGATCATCCAGGCGTGGATCGCCGAGGCCCGCGCCGAGGTCGATGCGTCGCGCCTGATGGTGCTGAACGCGGCGTGGACGATCCAGCACAAGGGCTTCCACGCGGCCCGCGACTTCGTGTCGACGATCAAGTTCTACGTCGCCGACGTGATGATGCGGCTGATCGATCGCGCGATCCAGGTGCACGGCGCGCTCGGCATCACCAGCGACACGCTGCTCGCGCACTACTACGTGCACGAGCGCGGCGCGCGCATCTACGACGGCCCCGACGAGGTCCACAAGATGGTGGTCGCGCGCCGCATCCTCGCCCGCTACGGAGCCAAGCGGTGAGCGACGCACCCGCGGATACCCGGCCGATCCGGCCCGGCGAGGAGCTGAACGAGGCCGCGCTGTCGGCGTGGTTCGACGCGCAGCTCGGCGATGACGGGCGGCTGACGATCGAGCAGTTCCCCGGCGGCCACTCGAACCTCACGTACCTGGTCCGCCGCGGCGGCGACGAGTACGTGCTGCGCCGCCCGCCGTTCGGTTCGAAGGTGAAGACCGCGCACGACATGGGCCGCGAGTTCGCGGTGCTGTCGAAGCTCGCGCCGGTGTGGCCGCTCGCGCCCAGGCCGCTGGCGATGTGCGAGGACGAGGCGGTGATCGGCGCGAAGTTCTACGTGATGGAGCGCCGGCGCGGCGTGATCCTGCGGAAGGAGCTGCGCGGCATCACGCTCACGCCCGAGGACGCGACCCGGGTCAGCGACCTGCTGGTGGATGCGCTCGCGGGGCTGCACGCGATCGACTTCGCAGCGGCGGGGCTCGGCGAGTTCGGCAAGCCGGCCGGCTACGTGGAGCGGCAGGTGAAGGGCTGGAGCGAGCGGTATGTCGCGGCGCGCACCGACGACATCCCGGCGGTGACGAACGTGGCGGCGTGGCTCGACGCGCACCGCCCGGCCGACGGCGCGCCCGCGCTCATCCACAACGACTTCAAGTTCGACAACCTGATCTTCGACGAGAGCCTGTCGCGCATCACCGGCATCCTCGACTGGGAGATGGCCACCATCGGCGACCCGCTGATGGATCTGGGCACGAGCCTGGGCTACTGGTGCCAGGTCGACGATCCGCAGGCGCTGCAGATGATGCGGTTCGGCCCGACGACGCTGCCCGGCATGCGCACGCGCGCCGAGGTGGCCGCGCGCTACGCGCAGGCACGCGGCATCGAGCTGCACGATCTGGTCTTCTACTACGCGTTCGGCCTGTTCAAGACCGCGGTGGTCGCGCAGCAGATCTACGCGCGGTATGCGCAGGGCCTCACCAAGGACCCGCGGTTCGCGTCGTTCATCCACGGCGTGCGCGTGCTCGCCGAGCAGGCCGAGCGCGCGATCGCGACCGGCGCGATCTGATCCGCGCGGTGGACGCGCGCGTCCGCGAGTGCGAGCGTGGTCGCGTGAAGCTCGACTACGTCACCGCACGCGGCCTCCGCTTCGCGTATCTCGCGGCGGGCACCGGGCCGCTGGTGCTGCTCGTCCACGGCTTCCCCGACACGGCCTACACCTGGGACGCGACGCTGCCGGCGGTCGCGGCCGCGGGCTATCGCGCGGTCGCGCCGTTCACGCGCGGCTATCACCCGACGGCGATCCCCGCGGACGGCGCCTACGATGTCGCGACCCTCGGCGGCGATCTGCTCGCGCTGATCGAGGCGCTCGGCGCGGACCGCGCGATCGTCGTCGGTCACGACTGGGGCGCGAGCGCCGCGTACTCGGCGGCGGCCATCGCGCCGGAACGCGTGCGACTGCTGGTCCCGGTGGCGATCCCGCATCCCGGCGGGATCACGCCGACGCCGCGGCTGGTGTGGCTCCTGCGCCACCTGATCGCGTTCAAGCGCGCGAGTGGCCCGGCGCGGCTGCGCGCCAACGACTTCGCGCTGGTCGACGAGCTGTACGCGCGCTGGTCGCCGGCGTGGAAGGACATCCCGCGGTCCGAGACCGCGCGGGTCAAGGCCGCGTTCGCCGAGCCCGGCGTGGTGGAGGCGGCGCTGGGCTACTACCGCGCGCAGCCGTTCCGGCCACCGCCCTCGCATCGCACGCGCATCGAGGTGCCGACGGTGGCGTTCGCCGGCGAGGACGACGCCATCTCGCCGCGGCTCTACGAGAAGGCGCGCCACATGTTCGGCAAGTCGTACGAGGTCGTGCAGGTGCCTGGCGGCCACTTCATGCACCGCGAGCACCCCGAGGCCTTCATCCCGGAGCTGGTCAGCGTGCTGCGCGACAACGCCCCGCCGGCCTGAGCTACAGCGGCACGAACAGCGTCACGCCGCGGTGGATCGCGCTGTTGTTGAAGTCCGGCGGATGCCACTGCACGCGCGCGAGCACGTCGAGCGCGCCGAACGTCCGTGTGGTGGTCGCGAACATCGGATAGGTGACCGGGTCGTGGAGGATGTCGATCGCCCACGTGGTCATCTCGGCGGTGACCTCGCTCTGCTTCATCAGGCGATAGCCCGTCGGGATCGGCGGGTTGTTCGCGGTCGAGGGCGTGACGATGCAGCACTGGATGTCGGTCGGCCCGGGGCAGTAGCCGGGGTACGAGGTGTGATCGCCCAGCCCGGCGCACGCGGTCGTCGTGATGCAGTCGCCGGGCGCCCCGAACGGCGCGCAGGCGCTGGCGGGCCCGTCGGGGGCGGCGTCAGAAGGGGCGGCGTCGATCGTTGTCGGCGCATCGGGATCACGCGCGTCGACTGACGACGCCGTGCCACCGCACGCGGCGAGCACCGTTAGCGCTATCCCGGGCAAGGCTCCGCGCATCACTGCCAGGGTAGTGCATGCCGCCGCGGATCTGTGACGCGCGGCGGCGCCCTCACGCGGCGGAGCCCTCACACCGCGGCGCGCGATCCGCTCGGCATTCATGTCCACGCAACTTGGCCAGGCGGCGTGCACCAGGGCAGCGTGAGAGTGAGCCACCGCGCCCTCCATTCCATGGATCACGCGCCGTTAGGCCATGCCGCGACCGTTCGGCTCGACCGCGCGCCGATGGTGCACCTCGTGCAAAGACGCCGAGGCCTATGAAGCAAACGCATGTCGCACGATTCGGTGGCCTTCTCCTCACGGCGGCGCTCGGCGTCGGGTGCATGAACGCGGACGACTCCGGCAAGGTCGAGGTGCTCGAGCGCGGCGCGATGACGGCCGTGCTGGGCGACTCGCTCTCGCCGGCGGTCGGCGCGCCGACGCCCGCGACCGCCGACACGGTCTCGACCGGCGCCATCGAGCGCTGCACGCACTCGCCGCTCGTCACCCAGGACCGCCCGGCGGATCGCGTCGCGTATCAGCGCAACGCGACCGGCTGGCTGACCTGGATGATGGCGCTGCCGTTCTCGACCGGCCCGGTCGCCGACACGACCGGCGCCGCCTGCGGGCTCGGGCAGAGCGGTCGCGTCTGGTACCTCGCCGGCACGACGGGCGGCGCGGTCGCGCGCACGTGCACGATCCCGGCGAACAAGCAGATCTTCGTGCCGCTGATCAACCGCTGGGGCGTGTCACCGGATCTCGACCAGTTCGTGCCCGACGTGCTGGCGTGGTTCGACGAGTCGCGCGCGGCGACGTGCAGCCTGACCCTGCGCCTCGACGGTCGCGATCTGCTGCCCGCGCCGGGCAGCGTCGACGCCGCGCTGTACGCCTCGGTCGACGCGCCGTTCTCGATGGTCATCAACGATGACAACTGGGCGTCGGCGTACGGCGTCCCCGGCGGCGACACCCGCGCCATGACGTCGGGGTACTACGCGCTCTTCGAGCCGCTGACGCCCGGCGACCACGTGCTCGAGATCGGCGGCGCGACCTGCGATGGCGGCGTGGTCGACTTCTCGACCGCGGCCACGTACACGCTGCACGTCCTTGGCGGCCACGGCCACGGCCACCACTGATCGCGCCGACGCGGCGTGATCAGTCGCGCGCGCGCGCCGTGATCGGGGTCAGCGCCGGGCGCTTGGCGCGGCGATCGTCGCCGGCGGTGCGGCCGCGGGCGCGGCGCCACAGCCACGGCGCGAAGTAGTCGCGGGCCCACGCGGCGTGCTCGCCGAGGCGATCGCGCAGGGGCGGCGCGGGCAAATCGGGCAGCGGCGCGAGCCAGCCGTCGTCGGTGTCGGGCAGGCCGAGGAGCTGCGCCAGGCCGGCGGCGATGCGGGCGTGGCCGTCGCGGTTGGCGTGCAGGCGATCGCGGCTCCACAGGCGCGGATCGGTCGCGAGCGGATAGGACGCGAGATCGAGCAGGCGCGCGCCCGTGGATGCGGAGACCGCGCGGATCTCGTCATTGAGCGCCTCGGTCCGGCGCGACAGCCGGCGCGCGAGCGGTCCGATCGCCAGGCGCGCCGCGATGTCGGGCAGCGTGAACGAGATGACGATGCCGCCACCGTCGACGATCGCGCGCTGCATCTCGCCGATGTCGGCGGCGATCGCGCGCGCGTCGAAACCGCCGCGCAGCAGATCGTTCATGCCGGCGACGACGGTCGCGAGCGCCGGCCGCAGCGCGAGCGCCGGGCCGAGCTGCTCGTCCTTGATCTGCCGGGCGCAGCGCCCGCGGATCGCGAGGTTCGCGTAGGCGAGCTCGCCCTGGTGGCGCGCGATGCGCTCGGCGAAGCGATCGGCCCAGCCGCGGTAGCCGCCCGCGCCGTCGGGGTCGTCGAGGCCCTCGGTGGAGCTGTCACCGAGGGCGACGTAGCGAGCGATGTGCGGCGCGGACACGGTCTCGCACCATGCGTCACGCGCGCGCGGCCGTCAACGACCGGCGCGCTGGCCTTCACTTCTCGGTCTCGTGGGCCTTGGCCGAGATCCGGACGTTCCACGCCTTCGAGATCGTGTCGTCCTCGACGACGACGCTAGGCGCCGCCGCGCGGTAGATCCAGATCGTGTCGCCGAGATCCTTGCCCTCGGTTGGCGTGCCCCACTTCTTCTCGAGCAGCGCCTTCAGCTCGTCCTTGGCCGGGCCGTAGGCCTCGTACGGGATGTCGAACCACACGTCCTCGACCTTCTTGTCGTCGGTGAAGTCGATCTGGATGCGGGTCCAGTACGACTCCCACTCGGTCGGCAGAAGATCGAGGCGCACGCTCGGCTTGGCCTCGCCCAGCTCCTTCGCCACATCCTTGCCCGCGAAGTCGCCGACCTTCTTCTGATCGGCGGCTGCCTTGGCGGCGTCGGTCTCGACGATCGTCGTCGGGAAGCGCGTGCGCAGCTCGTCGACGGTCGCGCCCAGGATGCCCTGCGGCGCGAAGCCGATCGTGTCGGGGCCCTCGCCGAGCAGCGCGGTCACCGGCAGGTACTTGTCGAACTCGAGGCTCATGTCGTCGCCGAAGCCCTGCTCGAGGTGCGCGCGCCAGCCGGTCGCCGGATCGAACCAGTAGGTGCGCGGCTTGTCGATCGAGTCCTTGGCGTCCTTGCCCTTGCCCCACGCGCTCTCGAGCATCGCCTTGGCGTTGGCGGCGGGCGGCAGCGAGATCGTGAGGCGCGAGACCTTCTTGCTGTCCTTGTTGAGGCCGACGCCGAAGTTCACGCCGACGAACGGCCCGTCGGACAGCTGGTAGTCGCCCTTGGGCTTGGGGAAGAGCGCCGGCGCCGCGGCGCGCGCGTCGGCCTCGGCCATGCCGATCGAGAGCTTGGCGAGATCGCCCGGCGGGGCGACGGTCTTGCCGAAGAACTCGGCGGTGATCGGCGCGGTCGGCTTCGCGGGCTTGCCCGGGGCACCGGAGCCGGTGTCGCCCGAGCCCGAGCCGGGCTTGTCGGACGACGAGGCGTCCTTCTTGCCGCAACCGGTGATGAGCGCGGTCGCGAGGAATGCGGTGAGGACGCTGCGGGTGAGGTGCATGGCGCGAGCACGCTACGCAACTCGCGTGCCGCGCACAACCGCGCGTTTCGTGGTGCGCGGCGACCGGAGCGCTGGGTCCGCCGAGGCCCAGGCGCGGATCGATCGGGTCGCGCTGGACCCGATCACATCAGCGCGCGGATCGCATCCGCGACGATCGCCAGGCCGCGCGCGAGCGTCTCCGGCGGATGCGCGGCGTAGCCGATGCGGAAGCCCGTCAGGTGCGGCTCGCCGACGAACGCCGCCGAGCGCTCGTCGATGATCACGCCGTGGCGCGCGACGGCCGCGACCACCGCCTCGACCGCGACGCCGCGCGGCAGCTCGAGCCAGAGCGTGGGCCCGCCGCCTGGCGTGGTCCAGCGGACGCCGGGCGGCATCAGCTCGGCGAGCGCGGTCAGGCACGCGGCGTAGCGCGCGTCGAGCTCGCGCTGCAGCTGCGCGAGGTGGCCATCGTAGTAACCGCGCGCCAGGAACTCGGCGACCACCGCCTCGCTGAGCCAGACGTTGCCGAGGGTCGCGAGGCGCTTCATCGCGAGCAGCGAGGGCACGATCGCGCGATCGGCGACCGCGAAGCCGACGCGCAAGGACGGCAGCAGCTTCTTGGTGAACGAGTTCACGTAGACCACGTTGCGCCCGCCGAGCACCCGCAGCATCGGCCGGTACTCGCTGCCCGACAGCATGTCCGAGCCCCAGTCGTCCTCGACGATCGCCACGCCGTGGCGCGCGCACAGCTCGAGCACGCCGAGCAGCTCGCGGGTCGTGTACGAGTAGCCGGTCGGGTTGTGGAACGACGTGATCGTGTAGAGCATGCCCGGCCGCGCGGTGGCGAGCGCGCGATCCCACGCGGCGAGATCGATGCCGTCGAACGGATCGAGCCGCAGCCCGGTGGTCGCGAGCCCGAGCGTCTCGAACAGCAGCTTGGCGTAGGCGTAGACCGGGGTCTCGAGCGCGACGCGGCGGATCTCGAGCGAGCGCGCGACGATGTCGAGGGCCTGCTGCGAGCCGGTGGTGACGATGACCTCGTCGGGCTCGCAGTCGATGCCGCGGGCGTTCAGGCGGGTCGCGATCTGCTCGCGCAGCGGCGCGAAGCCCTGCGGATCGTAGAGCGTGGCCAGGCCCGGCTGCTTGAGCACCGCGCGCGCGCACTCGGCGAGCTTCTCGCTCGGCAACAGCTCGGGATCGATGAAGACCGTGCCGATCGCCAGGCCGCCGCGGTGGTTCTCGGGCTTCATGAGCGCGGGCGGGCGCACGATCGGCAAGGGCGGCGAGGTCACCGGCGCCGCAGCGGCGATGCCGACCATCGGCGCGGCCACGAACACGCCCTCGCGCGCCCGGGTCTCGACCAGGCCGCGCGCGCCGAGCTCGTCGTAGGCGACCTGCGCGGTGTTCTTGGACAGGCCGAGCTGCTGCTCGAGCACGCGGACCGGCGGCAGGCGGCTTCCGGTGGGCAGGCCGCCGGCGGCGATCTCGCGCTCGACCGCGGCGACGATGTCGGCGGCGTTGGCCCGGCGACCGGTCGGGGTCACCCGGAAGCTGACGTAGGGCGCGCGGCTCATGGCGTCATCTAATGATGCGCAGGGTCGGCCCGGAAGGGACAGCACCCACGCGGCGGCTGGGACAGCGGCAGCGGTTCGACCGGACCGCCGCGGTGCGGCGTCGGCAACCTGCGAGGTAGTGCGTGAGAGCACGCGGTCGCCGGCCTTCGCCTGTCGGGCATCGCGTGTTAAGCCAACCGCAATGAGCGAGCGCGTGTTCGCCCTCTCCCCGGGCAAGCGGGTCCTGTACCTCACCAAGGATCCCGAGATGATCCGCCGCCAGCTCGCAGGTGAGCTGACGCTGCGCATGGAGGACCTGCGGCCCGAGGACCTGCTCGACGACATCAACACCGACGCGATGACGCCGGCGTGGGTGTGCTTCGACTACGACCCGGCGGAGATCGCGAAGAACGCGTACGCGGGCCTGATCGTCGCGGGCCAGCGGCTCCTGCCGGCCAACGCGCTGGTCGGCGCGGGCTTCGAGGTCGTCGTCGCCGGCGCGCAGAAGGGCGTCGGCAGCTCGCGCGAGACCGCGGCGCAGTGCGAGGTGTTCGCCGGCTCGAAGATGGCGATCGCGTCGTCGTTCGCGCCGATCCACGCGCGCAACAACATCAACATCGGCCAGCTGATGGGCGATCACGAGATGTTGCGCCGCCTGGAGCGCGGCGAGGCGATCGCCCTGTCCGAGCTGACCCGCGGCCACGACGCGATCACCGCGCTGATCATCGAGTCGGGCGGCCTCTTGCCGTTCTGCGCGCGCCTCGATCGCGGCGAGATCACCGTGCCGGCCACCGGCACCGGGCCGCGGCCGATGAACCTCACCGAGAAGATCCTCGCGGCCAAGCTGTTGCCCGGCCAGGGCACGCACGTGAAGCCCGGCGACGCGGTGCTGGTCAAGGTCGACGCGGGCTACTCGCACGAGTTCACCACCGCGCAGGTCGGGTTCTTCCTCGAGAACGAGTACGGCGCCGACTACAAGGTGAAGGACCCGTCGAAGTTCGCGGTGTTCGAGGACCACCTCATCTACGCGACCGGCGTGGCCTCGATGGCGAAGTTCGCCGACAAGATCGAGCAGCTGCGCGTCATGCAGCGCGCGTTCGCGGCCCGCACCGGCGTGCGCAACTACGGCGCCCACGGCGGCGTGTCGCCGGGCATCTGCCACCAGATCGCGCGCGAGAAGTTCATCGATCCGGGCGACTTCGTGCAGGCCACCGACAGCCACACCTGCATGGGTGGCGCGTCGGGCGCGCTGTCGTGGGGCGTGGGCGCGACCGAGTACGCGGCGCTCATCCACTGGGGCTTCACGCCGATCGCGGTGCCCGAGTCGATCCGCTTCGAGCTGACCGGCACGCTGGCGCCGGGCGTGACCGCGAAGGACGTGATGCTCCACATCCTCGCGACCTTCGCGAAGCGCGAGGACACGCTCAACCGCGTGATGGAGTTCGGCGGCGACGGCCTGTTCAAGCTGTCGCCCGACGAGCGCGCGACCCTCGCGAACATGGCGACCGAGTGCACCGCGCGCGGCGCGGTCATGGAGGTCGACGACACGATGCTCGAGTGGATCGCGGCGCACCGCCCGGGCGTCACGGTCGCCGAGCTGCGCGCCAAGGTGGTCGAGCCCGACGTGGGCGCGCTCTACGACGGCGGCATCCACCGCATCGAGCTGGGCGCGCTGCGCCCGATGGTCGCGACCCCGGGCGCGCCCGATCGCGGCATCGCCAGCGATCCCAAGAACGGCGCGCTGATCACCGAGATCGGCAAGGTGAAGATCGACATCGCCTACGGCGGCTCGTGCACCGCCGGCAAGCGCGACGACATCGACATGTACGCGCGCGTGATCGCCGAGGCCCTCGACGCCGGCGCGCCGATCGCGCCGAACGTGAAGTTCTACATCCAGTTCGGCTCGACGGACGTCGCCGAGTACGCGCGCGACCAGGGCTACCTCGAGCTGTTCGCGAAGGCCGGTGTCGAGGTCATCTCGCCCGGCTGCGGCGCGTGCATCGGCTGCGGCCCCGGCGTCAGCGATCGCGGCGACCAGGTCAGCGTCTCGGCGATCAACCGCAACTACAAGGGCCGCAGCGGCCCCGGGCAGCTCTACCTCGCGTCGCCGCTCACGGTCGCCGCGTCGGCGATCGCCGGCGAGATCGTGGAGTACCGCGAGGGGATGTTCGCGAAGTAGCGGTCAGCCCCGGTCGAGCTTGCGCGCGCCAACCATGGTCAGCGCGCCACCCGCGAACGCGATGGCGGCGCTCGCGCCGGGCATGATCGGATACGAGATCAGCGCCGCGACGACGCCAGCGACGGCGACCGCGTACATCAGGGCGAGCCAGCCGCAGACCCGGGCCCACGACATCCACGGAAGCGGCGCGCCTTCCGGTCGCATCCGGCCTTCGAGCGCGTTGCCGATGCTGGCAATGACCGTGATCGCGCCGACGAGCAGGGTCGCCATCGCGGTCCAGTACGCCACCAGCGCCAGGTACAGGAACCGCACCTCGCCGAGGCTCCGCTCGGCGCCATCGGCACGCAGGTAGGAGACGAGCCCGACGCGAACGTCGACCGCCGAGCTGCCGAGCGAGCTCACCCACGCGTGGCTCAGCGTCCCGAACGCGACCAGCAGGAGCCCGATGCAGAGGTAGAAGATCCCGGCGCGACGCGATGGCGACTGCATGACTGCGTGACTGCGTCCCGCGCGCGGCGAACGTGACCGACTATCTGTGCGCGCGCGGGCGGCCCCGGGATCTCGGCGCAGACTTCGTGGACGATCACCCGCGCGGTGCGGCCGGCGCCGCCGACGGCAGCGCGAGCGCGCCGAGGACCGTGAACACGACGCCCCCGAACGGCAGCGCGATGAACGCGTTGGGCGTCAGGTGCAGCGCGATGATCGTCAGCACGACTCCGACGACCGCGACCGCGTGGCCGATCGCGATCCAGCTGCACGCGAGCGCGGCGGCGCGGCGAGGAGGCGCCGCGCCCAGCGCGCCGACCAGCGCGATCACGCCCGCGATCAGCGTGGCGAGCGTGGTGACGCCGACGAACGAGGTCGCGATCGCGAACGTGCGGGCGTTGCCGAGGTCATCCAGCGAGCTGTCACCGAACATGCGGGCGGCGTCGCGCAGGTGGAGGCCCAGCGCCTGGTCGGTCGCGATCCAACCGTCGCCCGTGCCACCGACGAGGATCAGGCCCAGACCGATGCAGAGGAACAGGATCCCGGGGCGGCGCAAGGTGGACATGGCGAGGTAGCGTGAGGCTGCACCAGACGTGACACCGACGCGGCGGCAGTCGAGGGTACGTGGCGGCAACGATGCGCCGGCGCGGCATGCGCCCACCCGGCGATCACTCCTGCTTGTGCGCGCGCGCGATCGACGTGAGCAGGTGGACGAGCCCCTGCGAGTCCTGCCCCTTCGCCATCACCGGGCGATCGCCGGCATGCTTGCGGATCACGTCGGCGTCGCCGCCGGTGATGTAGACGACGCGCTCCATGAGCCACGGCCGGTAGGTGCCGAGCCAGGTCGCGACCTCGCCGCCGGCGCCGTCGCTCATGAACCAGTCGAGCAGGACCACGTCGAAGTCGGCGCGGTCGAGCTGGGCGATCGCCGCGTTGCCGCTCTCGACCGGCGTGACCGCGAACCCGAAGTCGCCGAGCAGCTGGGCCATGACCATGAGCAGCACGGGATCGTCGTCGGCGAGGAGCAGCGTCGGGCGATCGGCGTCGAGCCAGGCGAGCTCGTCCTCGGACATCTCGGCCAGGCGCTCGCCGCGCCGGGCCGCGGCCTCGGCGATGCGGACGATCTCCTCGGTCTCGTGCGGCGGCACCGTGAGACAGCGGCCGGCGACGATCTTGTCGAAGTCGGGCGGGACCTCGCTGGCCAGGAACACGAACTGGCCGCGCAGGTGGAAGCGGTTCCGGAGTGCCCACTTGTAGATCTCGGCGCCCAGGCCGCTGGTCGCATCCCAGCCGGCGATGATCACCTGGTACTCGCGTTCACTCTCCAGGTGGGACATCGCCTGGAAGGCGGTCGCCGCGATCGCCACCGTGAAGCCCCGCGCCTCGAAGACGCGGGTCAGCAGGTCCAGCAGGTCGGCGTCATGGTGGATGAGCAACAGCGCAGGTCGTCGCAGCGCGGGATCCACCGTTCGACCAGTATACTCCCGCCCGCGGCCAGACATGTTCTCGCTGGGGTAGCGGTCGGGGTCGATCCGGGCCGACCCGGTGCGCTACCATGGGCGTCCGAGTGAGGGGGACCACACGTCCCCTGCTGGACCACCGCGTGATCAAGCCACACAGCGACGCTGACCCGATCGTCGGGATCGACATGGGGACGACGTACACGTCGATCGGCGTGGTGCACGGCCAGAAGGTCGCGCTCCTGGCGCAGGACAGCGGCAGCCGGTTCATCCCGTCGGTGGTGTCGATCCCGTCCGCCGGCCAGGTGGTCGTGGGCGAGGCCGCCCGGGCGCGGATCGCCACCGACCCGGCGCACACGATCGCCTCGCCGAAGCGGCTGCTCGGGCGGCCGATGACCGACCGCGAGGTCCAGACCTTCCTCGGCCAGGCGCCGTTTCGCAGCCGGGCGGCGCCCGACGGCACGCCCCAGCTCGAGATCTGGAACACGCCGTACGCGATCACCCAGCTGTGCGGGTTCCTGATCCAGAACGCGCGCGAGCTGGCCGAGCGCCGGCTGGGCGTGCCGGTCAAGCGCGCGGTCATCGCGGTGCCGGTCAGCTTCGACGACACCCGCATCGCGGCGGTGCGGCGCGCGGCGCAGCTCGCCGGCGTCGACATGCTCGCATCCGTCGACGAGCCATCGGCCGCGGCGCTCGCCAACCGCTACGTGCCGGGCTTCGGCGGCGTGATCGGCATCTACGACTTCGGCGGCGGCACCTTCGACTTCTCGCTGGTCGACGTCAGCGCCGCGAGCTTCCGCGTGCTCGCCACCGCCGGCGACACCTGGCTCGGCGGCGACGATCTCGACCTGGTCCTCGCCGACGCCGCCGCCAACCAGTTCTGGCGCCAGCACAAGGTCGACCTGCGCAAGCAGGCGGTCGAGTGGCAGAAGCTGCGGTTCGCGTGCGAGCACGCCAAGCGCACGCTGTCGACGCAGGAGACCGCCGAGATCCGCGTGCCCGAGGTGCTGCGCACCGCGAATGGCATGATCGATCTCGAGCTCGCGATCGATCGCCCGATCCTCGCGCGCGCGGTCAGCGCCCTCGTCCGCCGCTCGCTCGACGTCTGCGACAAGGCGCTGGCCAAGGTCGGCATGACCAGCAAGGACATGACCGCGGTCTACCTGTGCGGCGGCACGACCCACGTGCCGGCGGTGCGCGACGCGGTCGCGAAGCACTTCGGCGTGCCGCTGCGCGCCGGCGTCGCGCCCGACCAGGCGGTCTGCCTCGGCGCGGCGATCCACGCCTCGCTGCTGGCGCAGAAGAAGTCCGACCCGGGCCGCGGCCGCACGCTCTAGCGCGGGTTTGATCGGCGCCGCGGTTTGACCTGCGCGCTCCCGGCACCTACGCTTGCTTGATGCGACGTACCTCACGCGCGTGGCTCGCGGCCGCGGCTCTCGCCGCCTGCGGCCACGGCTCCTCCTCGAAGACCCCGAGTGGCCCTCCGGTGCCGCTGCCGCCCGCCGCCCCGCCGCCGCTGGTGCTGCCCGACATCCCGGCGACGATCACCACCAAGGCGATCGAGCCGATGACCGACGACACGCCGGCCGAGCGCTCGGCGCTGCTCGACATCATGTCGGGCGAGAACGCGCGCTGGATGAAGACGCTCAGCGCCCAGCCGGATCCCGGCTACTACCTCGCCTACCAGATCACCGACCAGCGGCTGGTCGTGATGGAGGCCGAGGGCGGCGCGCTGGTCACCGACAGCGACGAGACCGATCGCAACCTCGACGTCGAGGTCCGGGTCGGCGCGCCCGAGCTCGACAACTCGCACCAGCTGTCCGACGACAACGGCCTGAACGCGCCGCTGTCGCGCCACGGCGCGGTGCCGATCGGCGACGACAAGGGCGCGATCGCCCGCCACCTCTGGGTCGAGACCGATCGCCGCTACCGCGAGGCGGTGCAGGCCCTGGCCTACGTGCGCCAGGATCAGTCGACGCTCAAGAAGCACACGACCGCCCCCGACTTCACGTCCGCGCCGAAGGAGATCTACATCGGCAAGGTCGCGAAGCTCGAGTTCGACAAGGCGGCGTGGGTCGCGCGGCTCAAGCGCTGCTCCGAGCGCGCCTACAAGGGCGTGGTCACGCGCGGCACCTGCCGCGCCGAGTTCTCGCTCAACACCATGTACATGGTGAACAGCGAGGGCTCGCAGATCCAGCAGTCGTGGACCAACGCGCAGCTGTCGGTGTCGGTCGGCGTGAAGACCGACGACGGGATGAACCTCAACCGGCTCGAGCAGCGGTTCGGCGTGACCCCGGCGGATCTGCCGGCGGATGCCGACGACAAGATGATCGAGGTCGCGACCAAGGACCTCGAGGCGCTGCACGAGGCGCCGCTCGGCGATCCGTACGTCGGCCCGGCGATCCTCGAGGGCCGCGCCGCCGGCGTGTTCTTCCACGAGGTCTTCGGCCACCGCATCGAGGGTCACCGCCAGAAGGACGAGACCTCGGGCCAGACGTTCTCGTCGTACATCGGCAAGCAGATCATGCCGGAGTGGCTGTCGGTCTACGACGACCCGACGATCGCGGTCCTCAACGGCATCCAGGTCAACGGCTTCTACCGGTTCGACGACGAGGGCGTGCGCGCGCGCCACGTGCCGCTGGTCGACAACGGCAAGCTGGTCGGCTTCGAGATGGGCCGCAACCCGATCGATGGGTTCCCGACGTCGAACGGCCACGGCCGGCGGCAGCCGGGCCTCGAGCCGGTGTCGCGCCAGGGCAACCTGGTGGTGACCGCGTCGAAGTCGGTCGAGCAGAAGGACCTCGAGAAGCTGCTCATCGACGAGATCAAGAAGCAGGGCCGGCCGTACGGCATGGTCTTCACCGACATCAGCGGCGGCTTCACGAACACCTCGGCGTTCGCGCCGCAGGCATTCAAGGTCAACCCCGTGATGGCGTACCGCATCTACCCCGATGGCCGGCGCGAGCTGGTCCGCGGCGTCGACATCGGCGGCACGCCGCTGGTCGCGCTGCAGTCGATCCGCGCGGCGTCGCGCACGATCGAGACGTTCAACGGCGTGTGCGGCGCCGAGAGCGGCTGGGTCCCGGTGTCGGCGTCGGCGCCGAGCCTGCTGCTGGAGAAGCTCGAGACCGAGAAGGCGTTCACGCCGCCGGATCGCCCGCCGGTGCTCGCACCGCCGTCGATCCGCGCGCAGGCCGTCGGAGGTACGCGATGAAGCGCTTGATGCATGTCCTCGCCGCGGCCGCGCTGATCGCGCCGCTCGCTCCTCCGATGGCCGCCGCCAAGCCGGTCGCGCCCGTGACCGCGGGCCCGTCGCACGCCGTCACCAACGACATCCTCGACGCGGTCGCCGAGGAGCTGAACCGCGCGATGACGGATCTCGAGATCCCCGGCGCGCCGAAGCCCTACCACGTCGCCTACAAGATCACGGAGGTCGAGGTCAACGACGCGGTCGCGTCGCTGGGCTACACGACCTCGAAGAAGGAGCGCCACTTCGTCAGCATCGAGGCCCGCGTCCGCGTCGGCGGCGTCGACTTCGACAACGGCAACTTCGTCGTCGCGCAGGCCGATGGCATCGACGGCGCCGCGAGCGTCAACCTGCCGCTCGAGGCGACGCCGCGGATGGCGCGACGCGCGGCCTGGCTGGTCACCGACGCGGCCTACAAGGAAGCGCTGATGCAGCTGCGGGCCAAGCTCGACAGCCGCAAGGCCGGCGGCGTCGGCATGAGCTCGGTGCCGAGCTGGACCACGCAGCCCGCGCTGGTCTCCGAGGATCCGATCGACGTGCCGGTCAACGAGACCGCCGCGCAGCTCGCGACCCGCGCCGAGGCGGTGTCGAAGGTGCTCCGCGACTACGACTTCCTGCGCGAGTCGCGGGTCGCGGCCACCAGCTTCATCGAGCGGCGCTGGTACGTCACCAGCGAGGGCACGAGCGCGACCGATACGCGCCGCGTGTCGGGCGTGATCGTCGTGGCCGCGGCCCAGGCCGACGACGGCCAGGACCTCACCCAGTACTTCATGCGCTACGGCCACACCGGCCGCGATCTGCCCACCGACGACGAGCTCAAGGCCGAGGCCAAGAACCTCGCCGAGACGCTCAAGGCGCTGCGCACCGCGCCGCTCATCGAGCAGTACTCGGGCCCGATCCTGTTCGAGGGCGAGGGCGCGGCCGGCATGGTTCGCAACACGCTCGCGCCGCACCTGGGCGGCACGCCGCTGCCCGAGGGCCTGCGGCCGCAGGAGGCCAAGCAGTTCGGCGGCGCGCTGACCAAGAAGGTCGGGCTGCGCGTGATGACGCCGACCTTGTCGATCACCGACGACCCGACGATGACCGACGCCGCCGGCAAGGCGATGATCGGCGGCTACCACCTCGACGACGAGGGCGTGCCGGGCCAGAAGGTCGAGGTCGTGAAGAGCGGCTTCTTGAAGCAGCTGCTCACCAGCCGCACGCCATCGCGCAAGGGTGCGGTGTCCAACGGCCACGCCCGCCGCACCGCCGGCGGTGGCGTGTTCCACGGCAGCGCGACCAACCTGTTCCTGAACGGCAAGGGCGGCGTGCCGCGCAAGGCGCTCGAGCAGAAGCTGATCGCCGAGGCCCGCGCCGAGGGCCTGCCCTACGGACTCATCGTGCGTTCGTTCGACGACGCCGCGGTCACCGCCGCGCCCGAGTTCACGCGCCGCGAGCTGGTGCAGCTGATCAGCAACGCCGACGTCGATCTGCCGCCGCCGGTGTCGGTCGCGTATCGCCTGTTCCCGAACGGCAAGCTCGAGCTGGTGCGCGGCGTGCAACTCACGCAGGTGCCGATCCGCGCGTGGAAGGACGTCATCGGCGTGGGCAACACGCCGACGGTCTACAACTACCTCGCGCCGACCGACAGCTACCTGGAGCAGAAGGTCCAGGGCTTCCAGAGCGACGGCTTCGTGCCGTCGGGCGGCATCGAGAGCGCGATCGTCACGCCGGACCTGCTCTTCAAGGAGCTCGACGTCGTCGACAACACCACGGGTCAGCACCCGCTGCCCCTGATCGCGCCGCCGGACCAGAAGTGATCGCGCGGATCCACGCGCGCGAGCCGCGGAGCCGGGCCAACGGGCCGGGCGTGCGGTTCGTCGTGTGGTTCCAGGGTTGCTCGCTGGGCTGCGCGGGCTGCTTCAACCCCGGGACGCACGCGGTCGACGGGGGCGAAGGTCGCGAGGTCGACGATGTCCTCGCCGAGCTCGATCGCGCGATCGCTGGCGGCGGCGCGCCGATCACCGGCGTCACGCTGTCGGGCGGCGAGCCGATGGAGCAGCCCGAGGCCGCGCTGGCGATCCTGCGCGGCGCGCGCGCGAGACAGTTGTCGACGCTGGCGTTCAGCGGCTTCACGATCGACGAGCTGCGCGCCGATCCCGCGCGCGCCGCGGCGCTCGCAGAGCTCGACGTGCTGATCGACGGCCGCTACCGCGCGGGCGAGCGATTGGGGGATGGGCTGCGCGGCTCGGCCAACCAGCGCATCCATTGCCTGACGGATCGCCATCGCGTCGAGGAGGTCGAGGCCACGCCGGTGGCGGAGATCCGGATCGCGGCGGATGGCGCGATCGTCCTGACCGGCGTCGATCCGCTCAAGATTCGCAGCCTGCGCTGATCAGCGCTGACCCGCGCCGATCAGTCCGAGGGCTCGTCGGCGCGGCGCTGCGCGACGTGCCACAGCACGCCCGACGGGTCCTGCAGGTACGCGATGCGCAGCCCCCACGGCTGGAGCGCCGGCGGCCGCGGTGGCGGCACGCCGAAGGTGGCGGGCAGATCGAGCGCGGTGATGTGGGCCCACCACGCATCGAGATCGTCGACCATGAGCTGCATCATGAAGTTCTCGGCCCACTCCTTCTGGTAGTAGTTCTGCAGCACGAACGCTCCGCTCCCGACCCCGAAGATCACGACCTCGCCGTCGAGCAGCGTGGGAAATCCCAGGGCCTCGTAGAACGCGCGGCTGACGCTGAAGTCCTTCGCGGGGACGAACGGCCGACAGGCCTCGGATCCGGACGGGATCATCTGGCGACCATCGCACGGCCCCGCGGACACGCGCCCGACGATCAGAACCGCCAGCCGTCGGGAGGCTTCCACGCGTGCGGGTCGCGCCGCCCGGGATGGTCGGATTCCAGCTCGGACAGGTCGCGCACCTTGAACAGGAAGCCGTACATCTGCTCGGAGAACACGCCCACGTAGGGCTCGTGCACGCCGACGCCGACGACGCCACAGTCGCTCACCAGATCGAGGGCCGCGCCCTTGCGGGTCAGGCGAATGCCAAAGACATCGCCTCGGCAGCCGGGCATGCCGTCGCAGAACGCGTCGTCGCGCCCGAGGCGCGCCGCGAGCTCGGCGGCGATCGGCGGCGAGAGGTCGAGCTTGCGGCGCACGCGCATCCCGGCGAACCGCGGGCCCGGGCGCGTGTCGTCGGCGAGCGAGTAGATCGAGGCTTGCCAGGCAACTTCGTCGAGGGCGTGCGCACGCAAGAAGTCGGCGATGGCCGGCGGCGCCGGGCGGACGAGCTCCGACGGCAACGGCGGCGGCGGCGGCGCCATCGCGGCATCGGGCCGCAGACTCTCCAACGTCGGTGCCGGCAGCTTGTGCAGCTCGATGTTGTCGCAGGCCGCGACGGCCATCGCCAGCGCCAGACCCACGCCGCGCATGCCCATGCACACGATCCTAGCGCGCCGCCCGCTTCGCGATCCCGGAGCGCCCTGACCTGCGATCGCCCGCGCGGGCGCTACAGATGCGCGAGCGCGCCGGGTGCGACCGAGTGATCGAACGCCCGCATCAACACCTGCACCGTGTCCACCGCGCGCCACGGCGGCTTCTTGCCGCGCGCGCCGGTCGCGAACCGGTACACGCGCCGCTCCCACGGGTACATCGGCATGCGCGCCTCGACCGCGACCTCGCGGAACCCGGCGACGCCCGCGGCGTCGATCAGCGCGGCGAGCACGTCGGCGCGCGCGGTCGGCGCGATGTGGACCGCGAGCACGCCCGCGGTTGTCCGCGAACCGGACAGCGCGGTGCCCTTGGCGTCGGGGGCGACCGGCTCGCCGTCGAGGATCCAGCCACCGTCGTCGGTGATGTCGAGGCGTGGCGCGGGCGACCACGGCGCCGAGGCCGGGCCGGCGATCGGCCAGCGCGCCGGCGACGCCGGGGCGATCGCCGCGGCCGCGTTGGCGCTGGTCTCGCGCTCGAGCGACTCCCAGCGATCGACCGCGCGCTGCCACGCCGGCTCGCTGCTGCATGGCGAGCACGCGCTGACCGCGTGCTTGGTGCGACGCGCGAACCGCCGCACCGCCTCGGCCTCGACCAGCTCGGCCTGGACCTCGGGCACGATCAGCATGCACGACACCGCGAGCGGCCCGCCGCAGAGGCGCGTGACGTAGTCGGCGACGCTCTCGCCGGGCTTCGCGGGATCGCCGGGGCGGCGCGGCCCGAGCTGCGGATCGGGCGCCTCGACCGAGCCGGCCAGCGCCGTCGACCAGACGGTGGTCGCGAGCGTCGACGCGCGGGTCGCGAGCGGCAGGTTCTGCGCGGCGTCGACCGGCGGCAGCGCCAGCACCACCAGCTGCAGCTCGGCCTCGGCCGCGACGGTCTCGTCCATGCCGGTGCGCAGCGCGGCGATGTCCGCCGCGAGCTGGCCGTACGCGACCGCGGTCTGGCCCGCGGCGGTGTAGCGATCGATCGCGGCGAGCAGCGCCTTGCGGTTGTAGTCGGCGGCGCCCACCTGCCGGACCTCGATCGCGTCGTGCTTGCAGGCCGCGAGCGCGAGCACCAGCGCCAGCGCGGCGCGCATGATCACATCGCCAGCCGCGCGAGCTTGCGCAGCGTCGGCGGATCGAGGAACACGAACACCGCGTCGCCGAACGCGACGTGCGCGCCCGACCAAACCGCGGTCGGCACGCCCGGCGTGAGCGGCTCGCCGTTGATGCGCGTGCCGTTGCGCGAGTTCTCGTCGATCAGGAAGTACTCGCCGCTGGGCGCATCGAACACGACCGAGCCGTGGACCTTGGAGACCGAGTCGTTCTCGACGCGGACGTCACAGCGGCGGCTGCGGCCGATCGTGACCGGCGAGTCGAGGCCGGCGGCGAGCGTGTTGGGCCCGAGCAGGATGAAGGCGTTGTCGGCCAGCTCGCGGCCGTACTCCTCGACCCAGTCGAGCGGGTGCTTGAGCGTCATCGTGCGATCGATCGTGGCCTCGGGCGATGGCCGCGCCGCGGCGTCCATCTCGATCAGGATGGGCTTGTGCAGCAGGTACCCGCGCTTCAGCTCGAGCAAGAGCTCGTGGAGCGTGGTCGCCTTGGGGCGATCGTCGACGGTCACGGCAGTTTCCCAGACTCGACCATGGATGGCTCAGTGATCCCCGTGACCCTCGGCCGACGATATCACAGCGGCGTCGATGCAGGCGCGGAGCGGCCCGACCTGCACTCCCGCGCCGAGCGCCACCGCGCGGGTCGGCGCCGGGCCGTCGATCAGCTCGCTCGAGACCCGCAGCCCGACCCTGTGAAACGCGGCAAAGTGAACCGTGGCTGATCCGGTGCGACCATCGACCACCTGTGCGATGCCCTTGATGCGGATGTAGCTGGCCGGGAGCGCCTCGAGGCCATCGAGCAGGTCCTCGAGATCGAGGACGCCTTCGATCGGCGTCCAGACGCTGGTGATGCCGTGCGCCTCGCCGATCGCGCCGTGCGCGTGCGCGGCGTGGTCGTGGTCGTGATCGTGGTCGTGTCCGTGATCGGCGTCGGTGCGCACCGGTGGATCCGCGAGCAGGTCGTCGAGCCACGCGGCGACCGCGGCGGTGTCGCCATCGATCCACGGCGCGCGCGGCTGGAGCGCCGCCGCCGCGGCCCGCGCGCGCGCCGCCTCGGGACCTGCGACCTCGGCCTTGGTGAGCACCAGCACGTCGCCGTGCACCACCTGCTCGTCGACGGCGACCGACAGCGCGCGGCTCGCCACGAAGTGGGTCGCGTCGACCAGCGTGACCACCGCCGCGAGCCGGACCGCCGCCGCCAGCGGCTGCCGCTCGAGCGCCCAGACGATCGGCAGCGGCTCGGCCACGCCGGTGGTCTCGATGACGATCGCGTCGAGCCCGCCCGCGGCCTGGTTGCTGGCGATCAGCTCGAGGATCGCGCGATCGAGATCGTCGTTGAGCACGCAGCACACGCAGCCGCCCGCGAGCTCGACCTGGCGCGTCGACTCGCCGGGCAAGAGCGCGCCGTCGATGCCGACCTCGCCCAGCTCGTTGACGACCAGCGCGATGCGGCCGCGCGCGCCGCGCGCCTGGCGCCGCGCCATGAGCGCGTTCAAGAGCGTGGTCTTGCCACTGCCCAGGAATCCGGTGAGGACGACGATGGGGATCACGGCATCACCGGAAGAGGAACCCGAGCACCGCGTCGAGGATGCTGACCCGGCGCTGGGTCGCGAGGTCGGCAGGATCTGCCACCCACGGCACATGCGCGCTGGCGCGGCGATCGGCGTCGGCCTTCTCGGCGGCGAGGCGCTTGGCGTCCGCCGAGGCCGCGCGCTCCATGCCGCCGTTCGCGGCGAACGCGGCGATCGCGTGCAGCTCGGCGTCGTCGAACCAGATGCCGTGCAGCTTGCAGACATCGATCACCACGCGCGCGCCGGTCGCGAACAGGCGGCGGTTCATGACGATGCGGCAGCGCGGGCACTTCACGTACATCGGCCCGCCCGGATGCGCGACCGGCGTGCCCGGCGGGAACTCGTCGAGCACCAGCCCGCCCAGATCGAGCGCATCGAGGAAGCGCGGCATGAGGTCGCCGGGCACGAACACGCCGCTGCACCGGCTGCATTCGTCGATGCGCGCGTCCGCGACCGCGCGCGTCGACAGCTCGACATCGCCGCAGCGGGGACAGGGCGCGGTCAGCGCCGGCCTTGCGCGGTACGGATCCACGCGCGGAGGATAGCGCGCCCGAGGCAGCGCGCCGAGGGCTGGCGGGCATCGGCTGCGTCGGCGATCACAGGAGCGTGCAGCTCGAGCCGGTGCTAGAGAAACTTCCAGAAACTGAACACCTCGACCAGGTTCTCGATGGCGCCCAGCACGCGGTTGGGGGAGCCGCCCGACGCAGGGGTTGCGCGGGCCTGCGCCGGCGGCTCGGCCCCCGAGGCCACGAACGAAGCTGCCTCGCGCAGCTCACCGCCATCGAACCAGATGCCATGCGTCGCGCATTCATCGACGAGGAGCGCGATGCCCTGCGCGAACGGGCGCTCCTCCATCGGCTTGCGGCAGGTCGGGCACGCGAGCCGGCGCTGCGCGAGCCAGGCCCGGAGCGGCACCCGCGGCTCGTCGAGGCTGCGGGCGGCCACCGGATCGCGCGCGTCGGCGAACCGCGTCAGCACCTGCGTGGGTACGAACACGCCAAGGCACGCCGCGCAGGCCAGCACCTCGGCGTCAGCCAGCGGCGTCGGGTCGAGCCGCTCGTGCGCGCAGCACGGGCAGCGCGGGACGTCGATCTCCTCCGGGACGTCACGGTACGCGGTCATGGCGCCATCCTATCGTGTCGAGCTTGGGCCGACCGGGGGCTCAGCGGCGGAGCGCCGCCGAGATGATCCGGAGCAGGATACTGCCCGCGAGGATCCACCGCGGCGGCTTCGTCGCCTCGGGTCGCGCGAGCTCGACGCGCGGGAAGCCGCCCGAGGCCACGAACGACGCGACCTCGCGTAGCTCGCCGCGATCGAACCACACGCCGTGCGCCGCACATTCGTCGACGAGCACCGCGCAGCGAGGTTCGAACGGGCGCTCGGCCATCGGCCCGCGACAGCTCGGACACGCCATCCGCCGCTTCGGTGACTGGCGCGGTACCGGGACGCGCGGCGCATCGAGCAGCGCGATCGCCATCGGGTCGCGCGCATCGGAGATCCTCGACATCAGCGGCTGCGGCACGAACGCCCCATCGCACGCCGCGCAGGCCAGCACCTCGGCATCGGCTACCGCCATCGGGTTCAACCGCTCGTGCGCGCAGCACGGGCAGCGCGGAACGTCGCCTGGCTCCGGCGCAGCGCGATACGCGGTCACAGCGGTACGATCCTCAGGAATCGCAGCGCGCGGACCACCCGCCCGCGCACCGGGTGCGCGCGCTCGTAGATCGCGAGCTGCTCGGTTCGTGCCCGGCGCAGCTCCGCCTGTCGGGCGGCGTCCTCGCGCTGCGCCGCCTCGCGGACGATGCGCCAGGCGTCGTACGCCGCCCCCAGGCGTACCAGGTAGCGATTCAGCGGACGGTCGAATAGCCCGGGTGCCCACCGCGACTCCTGCGGCGGCGGTGGCCGGTAGGGCGGCGACTTCTGGCCCGCCTGCGCGCGAGCGCGCGCGGCTGCGGCCGCGAGCTCGCCTCGCAGGAAGCCGCCCGAGGCCACGAACGACGCGACCTCGCGCAGCTCGCCCCGATCGAACCAGACGCCGTGCGCCGTGCACTCGTCGATCAGCACGGCGGCGCCCGGCGCGACAGGTCGCTCGCCCATCGTTGCCCGGCAGCGCGGGCACGCGAGCCGGCGGTGCGTGTCGCCCGAGACCCGCGCGCGCGGCTCGTCGAGCAGCGCGATCGCGATCGGATCGCGCGCATCGGTCACCCGCGCCATCAGCGGCACCGGCACGAACACGCCGCCGCACGCCGCGCAGCTCGGCAGCTCGGCGTCGGCGATCGCGACCGGCTCGAGGCGCTCGTGCGCACAGATCGGGCACAGCTGCGCCGCGTCTGGCTCGCGCACCTCCCGATACGGCCCGCCATCCACCGCGCTCATGAACCTAGGATGATCACGTTTGCCCGCTCGGCTCGTTTCGGGACCTGGCAATCTCACGCCGACGCGTCGCGTCGCTTGCGCCTGGAGTCGTAACGGACGCCACGCTACACTCCCTCGACCGTGACGAACCCCGCTGCCCAGGATCCGCTCATCGGGCGTCGTTTCGGTAGCTACGTGGTCCAGCGCAAGCTCGGCGAGGGCGGCATGGGCGCGGTCTACGAGCTGGTGCACCCGCAGATCGGCAAGCGCCAGGCGCTCAAGGTCCTGCACGCCGAGTTCGCCAAGAAGCAGTCGATCGTCCAGCGCTTCTTCGACGAGGCGCGCGCGGTGGTCACGATCGGCCACCCCAACATCGTCGACATCACCGACTACGCGACGCTCGAGGACGACACCGCGTACATCGTGATGGAGTTCCTCGAGGGCAGCTCGCTGGCGGCCTACGCCAAGCAGCGCGGCCCGATGTCACCGCTCGAGCTCGCCGAGATCGCGCTGCCGATCTGCGACGCGCTCGCCGCGGCGCACGCCCACGGCATCGTCCACCGCGACCTCAAGCCCGAGAACGTCCACCTCGTGCCGCGGCCCGACAATCCGCGCTACGTGAAGGTCCTCGATTTCGGCATCGCCAAGCTGTCGGGCGACGCCAACGTGGCCGCCGCGACCAAGACCGGCCAGGTGATGGGCACGCCCATGTACATGTCGCCCGAGCAGGCGATGGGGCGGACCAAGGAGATCGATCACCGCACCGACATCTACGCGCTCGGGATCATCATCTACCAGCTGTTCGCGGGCGAGCTGCCGTTCATGGCCGACAGCTTCGGCGACCTGATGCTGATGCACCTGACGCAGCCGCCGCCGCCGCTGGCGGTGCGGCGCCCGGATCTGCCGCCGGCGTGGGGCCAGATCATCGAGCGCGCGCTGGCCAAGAACCGCGATGATCGGTTCGCGTCGATGGCCGAGTTCGCGGCGGCGATCCGCGCCGCGCTCGGCGGCCAGACCCTGGCGCGTCCGATGACGCCCGCGCCGGGCTATGCGGCTGCGCCCGGCTATCCGTCGCAACCGGGCTACGCGTCGCAGCCGGGCTACGGCTCGCAGCCACCGCAGACCGCGTACCAGTCGCAGCCGCCCTATGGCTCGCAGCCGCCCGGCTCGCAGCCGCAGGGCTTTCCGTCGCAGCCCCACGCGCTCGCCGCGGGCAGCACGGCGCCGGCCTCGCATCCCAGCTGGCCCGCCGACGCGATGGCGACGCCGACGCCGACCAAGGCGCCGGGCGGCTCGCGCTCGCGCGCGCCATGGATCATCGGCGGCGCGCTCGGGGTCGGCGCGGCGGTCGCCGCGGTCGTGGTGCTCGCTGGAGGCAAGAAGCCGGCGCCGAGTCCCGCCGAGGTCGCGAGCGCGACGATCGATGCGGGCGCTGGCGGCACGAGCGGCGCGGTCGCGGCGGTGACGCCGCCGGATGCCGCCGCGGTCGCGGTCGTCGCGCCGCCCGATGCGGCCGTCGCCGTCGACGCCGGCGCGCCCGATGCCGCCGAGGTCGCCGCGGCCACGCCCGAGCCGGTCAAGAAGCCGGTCGAGAAGAAGCCGGTCGAGAAGAAGCCGATCGAGCGCAAGCCGCCCAAGCACCCCGAGCCGTGCGCGAGCAAGGATCCGTGCGGCCCCGGCGGCCCCACCAACCCGAAGCCGCCGATCGATCCGGCCGAGGGTGAGGGCACGATCAAGATCTCGGCGGTCCCGTGGGCGAACATCAACGTCAACGGCCGCGACATGGGCCAGACGCCGGTGACGATGACCGTCCGCGCCGGCCAGCGGATCCGGATCATCGCGTCCAACCCCGACCTCGCGCAGAAGCGGGTCGATACCGTGATGCTCGAGGCCGGTCAGGTCCGCGCCGTGCGGTTCACGTTCGCCGATCCGTCGGCCACGCCCGGCAGCTACTGAGCCGAGCTCCGCGAGCCGCCGGGGCTACGTCGGCGGCCGCTCGACGACGACGACCTGGCGCTTGCCGGCCTTGGTCGGCGGGATGTCGTCGACCGCCTGGATCGTCACCTTCACGCCGGGCAGGTACTTCGCGCAGAACGAGTCCTTGTGCGCGGTCAGCGCCGGCGGGATCGGGCCGGGCTCCATGAGCACGACCCGCAGCGTGATGCTGCCGTCGAGGTGCTGCACCGCCTGGAACTGCCGCGCGAAGGGCGCGAGCGGCACGAACAGGATGTTGAACACCAGGCCGCTGACCGGGTTGCCGTTGCCGTCGCGCATCGTCTCGGTGACGCGGCCCTCGATCGGCCCGATGCGCGGATGCCAGCGCCCGCAGCTGCAGCGCGCCGGCTCCCGCTGGGTCGCGAGATCGCCCAGCAGGTAGCGGATGAACGGGTTGGCGAGGTTGTGCAGATCGGTGACCGCGACCTCGCCGACCTCGCCGGGCCGCGCGATGCGCACCGCGCCACCGGGCTCGCGCACGACCAGCTCGACGATCAGGTTCTCGACCGAGGTGTGCAGGCCGTCGTGGGCCGCGCACTCGCTGCCGATCAGCATCACCTCGCGGCAGCCGTAGGTCTCGAAGATCTCCGGTCCGAACGCCGCGCTCATCGCCTCGCGATCGTGCGGCCACAGCCGCTCCGCGCCGACGATCACCGGGATCGTGCCCCAGTCGCGCGCGCCCATGCGCGTGACGTAACGCGCGAGCGCGGCGCCGGCCTGCGCGTACGTGAGGATCACCTCGGGGCGGAAGTCGCGGATCGCGGTCACCACGCCGGCGAGCGCGTCGTCGCCGCGTGGCGTGCAGTCGACGTAGAGCTCGCGCTTGGCGAAGTGATCGAAGTCGGCCTTCCACTTGTGGAGCACGGACTTCGGCGCGACCGCGCCCATGCCCCAGTAGTGCAGGCTGCGCACGCCCATCTGGTAGCCAGCCCAGCGATAGCCGCGGTTCTTGATCGCGACGCGCCAGTTCTGCGACTCGTCGTTGTAGGCCAGCTCCATCGGCTGACCGGTCGAGCCACCGGTCGCCTTCTTGACGGTCGCGAACGGCGGCGCGTCGGAGGTGCGCTCCTGCGCGGTCGCGCGCGCGACCTCGCGATCGAGCATCGGCAGCTTGGCGATGTCGGCGGCCGAGCGGATGTCCTCGGGTCCGATGCCCGCGGCGTCCATGACGCGCTTGTAGTACGGCGTGTGGGTGTAGGCGTGGCGCACCAGCCGGCGCAGCAGCCCGGCCTGGATCGCCTCGAGCTGCTCGGGGCTCTGCCACTCGGTCTCGGCCAGGTAGCGGTCGAGCTCGAGGGGTCGACCGCGCAGCCGCTCCCAGGCCGGGAACATCACGTCGCGCAGGAGCCGCCCGTAGCGATCCATCGGCAAGACTCGTTCTATCATCGGGGTCCTCGTGCTGTCCCGCCTCAAGCAGAAGAACCTCCACACCTGGCTGCGCGGCTGGGGTCGACACCTGATCCGTCAGGCCCGGGCCCCGCGCGTGTCGGGCACGCGTCACCTCCTGTTCGCGTTCTGCGATCACTACGAGCCGCTGTGGGGCAAGGCCACGCCCGAGGTCGGGCGCGCGCGCGTGAAGGCCTGGGTCGAGGACTACCCGAAGATGGCCGCGCCGTTCCGCGACGCCAACGGCCGGCCGCCGCGCCACTCGTTCTTCTTCCCGGGCGAGGAGTACCGGCCCGAGTTCCTCGACGGACTCGCGACGCTCGCCCGCGGGGGCTTCGGCGAGGTCGAGGTCCACCTCCACCACGACAACGACACCGCCGCGACGCTCCGGCCGCAGCTGGTGCAGACGCTCACCGATCTCGCGCGCCACGGCCACATCTCGCGCGGCCCCGACGGCCGCTACCAGTGGGCGTTCATCCACGGCAACTGGAGCCTCGCCAACAGCCGGCCCGACGGTCGCTGGTGCGGCGTCGACGACGAGCTGCCGCTGCTGTTCGAGCTCGGCTGCTACGCCGACTTCACGTTCCCGTCGGCGCCCGACGGCTGCCAGTCGGATCAGGTCGACCTCATCTACTGGCCGACCGGCGATCTCACGAAGCGCAAGAGCTTCGCCCACGGCGAGCGCGCCCGCGTCGGCGAGATGAAGGACGATCGCCTGCTGATGATCACCGGCCCGCTGGCGCTGGTCCGCGAGCGCCGGCGCGTGCGGCTCGAGAACGGCGCGCTCACCGGCGAGGATCCGCCGACGCGCGCGCGCGTGAAGTCGTGGGCCGCGCAGAACATCCACGTCGAGGGCCGCCCCGAGTGGGTGTTCGTGAAGGTCCACACCCACGGCTCGATCGAGTCGACCGCGGCGTCCTTGCTCGGCGACGGCTCGCGCGTGATGCACGAGGCCCTGCGCGAGCTGCCGTACAAGCTGCACTACGTGACCGCGCGCGAGATGTACAACGTCGCCGCGGCGGCGATGGCCGGCAAGAGCGGCGAGCCCTCGGACTACTTCGACTTCGCGATCGCGCCGCCGCCGGTGGTGCGCTAGCTCGCACCATCCCGCGGCAGGTCAGCGCGGCAGGTCGACGCGGTACAGCTCGCCCGCCCAGTACGCGCCCGCGACCAGCACCTGGCCGTTCGCCATCGGCACCGGCCGGTCGAGCCAGTCGTAGTCGTTGCCGCTGGTGAACACGACGTGCGCCTTGGCGGGCGCGCGCATCGGCACGCGCCAGACCTCGTCGGTGGTCGCGGCGAACAGCGCGCTGCCGTCCTGCGCGACGGTGACGAACCAGATCGGCGCCGCGGGCTTGAGGCCATCGAGCTCGTGCATGGCACGCACCGCGCCGCCGACCGGGTCCCACCAGAAGTAGCGGTGCTCGGTGTTGCTCCACACGAGGAGCTCGCCGGTGGCGCGGTCGAGGTCCTCGATGAGCATCTGGCGATCGAGCGCGCGGGTCGGCGCGCTCCCGTCGGCGCCCATGATCCAGATCGAGGGGTGCTGCGCGGCATCGAACCGGTTGAACGCGATGCGCCCGTCGAGGAGGAACACCGGCCGCAGGTCCGAGGCCTGATCGCTGATCCGCCGCGGCGGCCCGGCGCCGGGCGCGGTGTCGAGGACGTAGAGCCCGAGGGCGGCCACGGTGAAGACGATGCGGCGGCCCTCCGCGTCCCACGCCGGCATGCCGGGCGCGCCGAGCGCGGGGCTGGTGAGATCGCGGGTCGTGCCGTCGCGATCGCGCATGGCCAGCACGTTCGCGCCGCTGGTGGCGCGGCGATAGGCGATGCGATCGCCGGGCCCTGCGCGGACGTCGTCGATGCGGCCGCCGGTGACCTCGACCGGATGGCCGCCGCTGACGTCGAGCAGGCGCGTGCGGCGCATGCAGTCGGAGTAGACCAGCGTGCGATCGTCGGGCGACACCGTGATCGCGCTGGCGGGATGGATGTCAGGCGCGATCAGCACGTCGTCGTTGCGCGCGCGATCGAAGCGCCAGACGCCCGCGTCGCCCGCGTAGTAGTAGCGGGCACCGGTCGCGTCGAGCCACACCGGCGTCACCTTGTTCTTGATCGTGCGGCACGTCGGCGCCGCGGTCGGCGTCGCGAGATCGACCAGGCAGACGCCGGTGGTGCGGGTCGTGTCGACCGCGAGCCAGCGCCCGTCGCGCGAGGTCGACAGGAGGTTGATGTCGCGATCCGGCGGCAACAGGAACAGCGACGCATCGCGGCCACCGCGGCTCTCGCGCACGTCGCTGCCGGTGCTGCTCGAGTAGATCAGCCGGTCGCCGACCAGGACCAGGCCGGGCTCGACGGCGAACGCGCCCGTGAACGGCAGGTCGGCGGTCGTGCCGTCGGCGGTGCGGCGCGCTGGAAACGAGCGCGGGTGGGCCTCGTCGGAGACGTCCTTGCGGATGAAGACCACGTCGCCCGGCGCGGCGCCCGGGCGCGGGTTCCAGTGGAAGTCGGGCGGCGACGTGAGCCGCCGGACCGACCCACCGGTGGCGGGCACCGTGAACAGATCCTGCGACTTCAGGAACGAGCGGTCGAAGACGATCGCGGTGTCGTCGATGAAGATCGGGTGCTCGGCGCAGCCGCCGAGATCGGTGATCGCGACCGGCACCAGCGCGCGCGGCGCCGCCGGGGCGGCGTCGACGGTGGGCGGCATCACCGCGGGCGGGGCGGTCACGGGCGCATCGCCGCGCGGCCACGCCCAGGCGATCGCCGCGGTCGCCGCCACGCCGCCGACCGCGAGCGGCCACCGCGCCTGCGGGCCGCGGGTGAGCTCGGCGAGCAGCGCGTCCATGCTGGCGAACCGATCCGCCGGTTCGCGCGCGAGCCCGCGCAGCACCGCGCGCCGGATCCGCGCGGGCACGCGAGGCCGCGGCGGCGGCGGCGAGATCGCGCTGGTGGTCACCGCGACCACCAGCTCGCGGTAGGTGGCGCCCTCGAACGGCCGCCGGCCCCAGAGCGCCTCGTACAGCGCGACGCAGAAGCTGAACTGATCGCTGCGCGCGGTGACGGCGTGACCGGAGAACTGCTCGGGCGCCATGTAGCTGGGCGTCCCCAGCACCGCGCCGGTCTGGGTCAGCGCGACGGCGAACGGGCCCGCGAACGGCGCGTCGATCGCGGCGGCCTCGCCGAGGTCGGTCCCGACCAGCCCGAAGTCGGTGACCCGCGGTCGCCCGTCGGCGCCGACCAGCACGTTCTCCGGCTTGAAGTCGCGGTGCACCATGCCGGCCGCGTGCGCGGCCGCGAGCCCGCGCCCCGCGCCGACGAACATCGCGCAGATCGCCGGCACCGCGCGCGGCGCGGCCTCGAGCCACTGGCGCAGCGTGCCGCCGGTGACGAGCTCCATGATCAGGAACACGCGACCGTCGTCGTCGACGCCGACCTCGTGGACCGCGATGACGTTGGGATGCGCGAGCCGCGCCATCGCCTGCGCCTCGCGCTTGAGGCGCGCCTGCGCCAGCTCCTCGGCGAGCGGCCCCGCCGCCGCCCCGGCCCGCAGCACCTTCACCGCGACCGGCCGCTCCAGCTCGGGGTCGTGCGCGCGGAACACCTCGCCCATGCCGCCCGCGCCGAGGCGCTCCTCGAGCGCGAACCGGCCGAGGCGCGCGCCGATCGTCCCCGGCTCGCCCGCGTGCGCGGGCAGCGTCGGGAGATCGTTCACGCCCCGTCCGTCGGACGCCCGTCCTTGATCTTGAGCGTCTGCATGCGGCTGACCAGGCTGGTCCGCGCCACGCCCAGCTCCTGCGCGGCGCGCGCGACCACGCCGCCGTGGCGCGCCAGCGTGCGCTGGATCAGCTCGCGCTCGCGCTCGTCGAGCTCGGCGCGCTGCGCGGTCAACCGCCGCCAGTCATCGCCCTGGCCCGCCGCGGGCGCGGCCGCGCTGCGCTTGTCGCCGAGATCGAGGTGCGGCGCGCCGACCGCGGTCGCGGCCGCGTCGCCCAGCAGCGCGCGCAGCCGGCCCCGCTGCAGCACCGCCTCGAGCTGGCGCAGGTTGCCGGCCCACGGCAGGTGCTCGGCGACCAGCGCGCGGCGCGCGTCGAGCGTGAGCGTCCACGGGCGCGACGGATCGAGGCGGCGCAGGATGCCCTCGGCGAGCGCCGGGATGTCCTCGCGGCGCTCGCGCAGCGCCGGCACCGTCAGCGTCACCGCCGCCAGCCGGTAGTAGAGATCCTCGCGGAACCGGCCCGCGGCGATCGCGCCGGGCAGATCGCCGTTGGTGGCCGCGACGATGCGGACCCGCGAGCGCTTGGGCTCGGCGGTCGGCCAGCCCAGCGGGCGATAGGTGCCGAACTGCGTGAAGTCGAGCAGGAGCTGCTGCGCGTGCGGCGGCAGGTTGAGGACCTCGTCGAGGATGAGCGTGCCGCCGTCGGCGAGCTCGACCAGGCCGGCGCGGCGACCGAGGGCACCGGAGTACGAGCCGCGCTCGTGGCCGAACAGCTCGGAGGTGATCGTGTTGAGGTCGTCGGCGTTGCCGAGCGTGGCCCGGACGATCGGCGTGCGGCCAGCGGCCTCCGCGATCGCGCGGGCGAGCAGCGTCTTGCCGGTGCCCGACTCGCCGAGCATCAGGATCGGCAGCTCGCTGTGCAGGCAGATCGCGAGCTCCTCGCGGATCGCGTCCATCGCGCGCGGCCGCAGCAGATCGTCGAGCGGCGGGGTGCGCGTGCCCTCGGGGACCGCGAGCGCGGTGCGCAGCTCCTCGCGGATCAGGTCGAGCTCGTGCGAGCGCGACAGCACCATCGACACCACGTTGGCGGCGACCCGCAACAGCTCGCGGTGCTCCGCGCCGACCGCCTTGCGGGGATCGCGGAAATCGACGTAGACCACGCCGCGCTCGCCGCGCGCGCCGGTGGTCAAGGTGATCGGCGCGAGCGGCGCGGCCACCGCCGCGACGATGCCCAGCAGTTGCGCGCTCTGCGGCGACGCCCCGAGCGCGGGCTCCCACAACAGCGGCTCGCTCGACTGCTGCACCCGCGCGATCACGGTGCGGCTGATCTCCTCGCGCTCGATCGGCGCCAGCGCGCGGCCGCGACCGCGCGCGTTGACCGCGCAGGTGGCGCCGGTCTCGTCGGCGAGCAAGATGAGGCCGCGGTCGGCGTCGAGCGCGTCATCGAGGAACGCGTCGCGGTCCGCGGCCGTCACCATGCGATCGATCAACGCGACGAGGCGCGTCCACATGGTCCGGACGTCGAGACTGGGGGCCGACATCATGACGACGGTACCGCACGTCGGGACCTCGTCGCGCGTGACGACCAGGGTCGTCGTGTCGCATGGCGACCGGGCTGCAACTCACCGGATTCCCGGGACCGCCGCCTGGGCACACCCCCTGCAAAAGGGTCGGTCACCATGAAGAAGCCCACCGCCAAGAAGCTGTCGCTCTCGACCCAGACCATCGCCGTCCTCGAGGCCAACCGCCTCGTCGACGTCGCCGGCGGCCGGATCTTCACCGAGGTCACCTGCGAGGGCATCTGCCTGAAGCAGGTGCCGACCCTGAAGACCTGCCCGATCGGCTGATCGGTCGCTCTCTTCGCCCCGAAAATGCCAACGGGCCCGTCGCCGGGCCCGCGCTGCGTCTCAGCCAACCGGCTGAGCCGCGGAACCTTCCGTTCCGCTCAGACCGGCTCGACCTCGGGGTCGATCGCCGGCTCGATGGCGGCCTCGGTCGCGGGCGTGTTCGCCGCGCGCTTGCCGACCTGATCGCGCACGTGCTTGGGCACGCCCTGGACGTCGGAGACCAGGCCGACCACCTCGAACGCCTTCAGGATGTAGAACGAGACGTCGATCTCCCACCAGAAGAAGCCCTGGCGCGCCGAGCGCTGGTAGTAGTGGTGGTTGTTGTGCCAGCCCTCGCCCATCGCGAGGATCGCGAGCACCGCGTTGTTGCGGCTGTCGTCGGTGGTCTGGTAGCGGCGCTTGCCCCAGACGTGGGCCAGCGAGTTGATCGTGAACGTGCCGTGCCACAGGAGCGTGGTCGAGACGAAGAAGCCCCAGACCAGCGCGGTCGGCCCGCCGATGAAGTAGAGCGCGGTCGCGAACGCGACGACGAACAGCATGTGGAACCGCTCGAGGATGCGGAGCTCGGGGAACGCGGCGAGGTCCTTCACGCGCTCGGTGTGCGTGGCGGCGTGGCGCTTCACGAGGATCCAGCCGACGTGCGACCACCAGAAGCCGCGCTGCCGCGGCGAGTGCACGTCCTCGGGCTCGTCGGAGAACTTGTGGTGGTTGCGGTGGTGCGCGGCCCACCACAGCGGGCCCTTCTGCACCGCGAGCACGCCGAGCAGGCCGAGGAAGAACTGCATCGGGCGGCCGGCCTTGTAGGTCCGGTGCGAGAAGTAGCGGTGGTAGCCGCCGGTGATCCCGAACATGCGGCCGAAGTACGTCGCGAGGAACCACGCCAGCCCGGCCCACGAGAAGCCGACCAACGCGACGCCCACGACCGCGGCGACGTGGACACCCCAGAACGGGATGTTGTCGAGCCACCGCAGATCGTCGAGCGGATCGTGTGCCTGTTCGGTTGCTGCCATGCGCGGACGATACGTCGTCGCACCGCCGCGAATCACCATGGGATTTCCAGCTTCCGCGCAGAACAGTGGTCGGGCCTGCGGATCCCGTGACACGATCCTGACGGAGCGCGGGTCTGGTACGCGGTTGCAACGTTGGTTCAGGTCGCTGGCCCACGCGATCGTCGACGAGAGACGCACAGCGACCGCAATCTCGTGGACGCCGGCCGGACCACTGCGATATCCCATCGGGCGATGAAGCGCCCCGCCCTGTTCGCTCTTCTGTTCGCCGCGGCATGTGGCGGTGGCTCGTCGGCCAATCCCGACGCCACGCCCGAGCCAGTGCCCGATGCGGCGCCCGACGCTGCGCCGTCGTGCGGCGACGTCCGCGGCACCCAGGCGGTCTACTTCGGCACCGACAAGCCGACCTACGCGCCGCTCACCGAGGGCCAGCAGCTGGCGATCGGCGGCTGGACGAGCAACGGTCCCGGCGAGGAGTTCTGCTCGGGCACGCTCATCGCGGATCAGTGGGTGCTGACCGCGAACCACTGCGGCATCGTCCCCGGCAACACCTTCTGCTTCGGCCCCGACACCGCGACCGGCACGTGCATCGCCGTCGCCGAGGTCCACTCGCACCCGACCCTCGACGTGAACGGCACGCCGGTCGCGGTCGACTTCGCGATCGCCAAGCTCGTGGTGCCGGCGAAGATGATGGTGCCGACGGTCGAGCCGATCCCGATCATGAAGGAGCCGCTGCCGCCGCTCCAGGGCATGAACATCGAGACCGCGGGCTACGGCTCGACGGAGAAGAACACCTCCGGTCACCGGCTGTTCGCGCTCGAGGTGATCGACGCGGTCGGCCCCGCCGACGACGGCGCCGAGCTGCTGCGCGTCAACGGCATGGGCCAGCGCGGCGTCTGCTACGGCGACTCGGGCGGCCCGTCGCTGGTGATCGACTCGCACGGCGACGCGCGCGTCGCCGGCACGCTGTTCTGGGGCGACGACAGCTGCGTCGACAAGGATCGCTACACCCGCGTCGACATCGGCGTCGACTGGATCGAGCTGTTCACCGGCCCGACGCCGACCGTCGACAACGGCTGCGGCACGATCGACACCGTCGGGCGCTGCTCGGGCGCCCGCGCGATCTGGTGCGACAACGCCCAGCTCCAGACCGCGGACTGCGCCGGGTCGTGCGGCTGGGACGGCTCGGGCTTCCGCTGCATCACCGCGGCGGATCCGTGCAACGGCGTCGATCGCATCGGCACCTGCGACGGCAACGTCGCGCACTGGTGCGAGAACGGCCAGCCCAAGTCGCGCGACTGCGCCTGCAACGGCGAGCTGTGCGGCTTCGATGCGGCGCAGGGCGGCGCGGGCTGCCAGGCCGATCCGTGCATGGGCATCGACTACCTCGGCGAGTGCCAGGGCATGACCGCGGTGTGGTGCGAGAACGGCGCGCTGTCGTCGGTCGACTGCGCGGCCCAGGGCAAGACCTGCGGCTTCGTCGATCAGAACACCGGCTACTACTGCCAGTGACCCCGTTCCGCTTCGAGCACGAGTTCCGCGCGCCATCGGTCGCGGTGATCTTCGAGGCGTACTTCGACGCCGCGCTGCAGGCCCAGCAGGACCTCGCCTCCAAGATCCGCGCGCGCGAGGTGATCGAGCGCGAGGAGACCGCCGATCACCGGATCGTGGTGACCAAGGTCTTCCCCGAGCGCCAGCTGCCGGCGGTGGTCCGCCCGCTGGTCTCGGGCCCGCTGCACTACGTCGAGCGCACCGTGTGGGACAAGCACGCCGATCGGATGGACCTGGACATCCGTCCATCCCTGCTCGGCAAGCGGACCCAGATCCGGGTCGCGTACACCGTGGCGCAGATCGCACCGGGCCGGGTCCTGCGGGTGTGCGAGGGCGATGCCACCGTCGAGGTCGCGCTGATCGGCGGCCGGGTCGAGCGCTCGATCATCGAGGACATGGCCGAGACCCTGCCCCGGGTCGCGGCTTGCACCCAGGCCTGGCTCGATGCCCGGTCCGGTTTGTAGCCGATCGCACTTACTTCGCTGGAAGGTGAACCCGGCGACAAGCCAGGGTATGATTCGTCGGTGACGAATCCGGCGGGCACTGTGGTGCCCCGCGACTCGCGGGATTTCGGCAGCTATGAGCTGATCGCGAAGCTCGCGACTGGCGGCATGGCCGAGATCTTTCTCGCGCGCCGCACCGGCGACGCGAGCAAGCGCGGGTCGGGCTCCACCCACGACGAGCTGGTGGTCGTGAAGCGGATCTTGCCGCACCTCGCGGAGGACGAGCACTTCGTCACGATGTTCCGCGACGAGGCCCGGCTCGCGTCGCGGCTCGAGCACGCCAACGTCGGCAAGGTCCACTCGCTCGGCCACCTCGCCGATCAGTGGTTCATCGTGATGGAGTACCTGCACGGGGTACCGCTGTCGCGCCTGCTGACCAAGCTCGCGAAGGCCCGGCAGTTCCTCGACGTCCGGCTGGTCGCCGCGATCATCATCCAGGCCTGCGCCGGCCTCCACCACGCCCACGAGCTGACCGGCCCCGATGGGCAGCTGCTCGGCGTCGTCCACCGCGACGTCTCGCCGCCCAACATCTTCGTCACCGATGACGGCGTCGTGAAGCTGCTCGACTTCGGCATCGCCAAGGCGCGCGGCGCGAGCTCCAAGACCCGCACCGGCACGGTGAAGGGCAAGAACGCGTACATGTCCCCGGAGCAGATCCTGGGCAAGCCGCTCGATCGCCGCAGCGACGTGTTCGCGCTCGGCGCCGTGATGTACGAGCTGCTCGCGGTGAAGCGCCTGTTCCACCGCGACAGCGACTTCATGACGTTCAAGGCGATCACCGAGGAGCCGATCCCGGACATCGCCGAGCGGCGGCCCGATCTCCCGGCGCCGCTGCGCGCCGCGCTGATGAAGTCGCTCGCGCGCGATCCGGCCGGGCGCTTCAACTCCGCCGCCGAGATGGGCGAGGCGGTCAAGGCGGCGGTCGCCGCGCTCGGCGGCCCCGCGGTCGCCTCGCAGCTCGCCGCGTTCGTGAAGGCCGACTTCGCCGAGGACCTCGCGGCCAAGGCCCAGCTCACCCGGCAGGCCGCCGACTCGTCGTCGCCGGGCTCGCCGCTGGCCAGCGCGATCCTGTCGGCGTCGAGCGGCTCGCTGGCGATCGCGCCGACCGCGGTCGCGCCGTCACCGTCGGGGCCGGTGGCCGCGGGCAAGGCGCCGCCGCCGGTGCCGCGCGGGCGCGCGGCGATCACCCGCAGCGACACCGAGGAGATCGACTCGATCGACGGCGAGCTCGTGGTCGAGGACGACGCCGCGGACGTCGACGCGACCCGGCCGCTCAGGCTGCCGGCGCGCGACAAGGTCGTGGTCGCGCCGCGCTCGAACCGCGCGACCACGCCGCCGGTCGAGCCGCTCGCGGTCGGGACCACCCCGCTGCCGCGCATCGATCCCAACTCGTTCGCCGCGCCGACGCCGGCCGCGCAGTCGATGATCGATCTCGCCGATCCGTCGACCGATCTGCTCGCCGACTGGCGCAAGCAGCGGGTGCGCAAGGTCATCATCGCGGGCGGCATCGTCGCGGCGGTGCTCGCCGTGCTGATCGTCGCGATCATGGCGGCCGGCGGCAGCGCCGGCGCCGGCTCGGCGGGCGTCGCGGTGGTCGTGCCCGCCCCGACGCCCGACGCCATGCCCGACGCGCCGGTCGAGCAGGACGCCGGCATGTCGCGCGACGACATCGAGGCGCTCAGCAAGTACGGGTTCCTCAGCATCGACGCCAACGCCAAGACGATCGTGTACATCGACAGCCAGCGCATCGGCGAAGCGCCGCTCACGCGCGTGCCGCTCGCGCCCGGCGTGCATCACATCAAGCTCATCGGCCCCAAGTCGAAGGTGAAGCGCTTCGACGTCTCGATCTTCGCCACCAAGGACACCGACCCCGGCACGATCGAGTGGTAGGCGAGGCGGCGCGCGCAGCGCTCCTCGGCCTCTTCCTGGGCGCCGCGACCGGCATCCCGCTCGGGGTCGTGAACGTCAGCGTCGTCGAGGCCGCGCGCCGCACCGGCCGCCGCCACGCGACGATGATCGGCCTGGGCGGCGCGCTCGCCGACGCGATCCACGCGGGCCTCGCGTTCGCGGGCCTCGCGCCGCTGGTCGCGGCCCAGCCAGTGGTGATGCGCGCGCTCGCGATCGCGTCGGCGGTGATCGTGATCGGCTACGCGATCGCGGTGTGGGCGCGGCGCGACGCTCCGCCGCGCGAACCGGCGCGCGGCCGCGGCTTCGCGACCGGCCTGGCGCTGACGTTGCCGAACCCCGCGCCGCTGGTGGCGTGGATCGCGGTCGCGACCGCGCTGTTGCCGGGGGCGTCGATCCCGGTCGGCATCGTCGGGGCGATCGGCGTGGGCCTCGGCTCGGCGGCGTGGTTCGCGCTGCTGGCGGCGATCGCCGCGCGCGCGCGACCGTCGCCGATGATGGGCCGGTGGCTGCCGCAGGTCGTGGCGGTCGCGCTCGCGGGCATCGCCGCGGTCGCGATCGTGCGGGTCTGGTAGCGCGGTCCGCGCATCGCTCCGTGCCGACACGTCAGTGCCGCACGACCTTGCCGATGTGCTCCATCTCCTGGGTCGCGGCGCGCACCAGGCCGGCCTGATCGAGCACGCCACCGGCCGCCGCGGCCGCGAACGCCGCGCGCAGGATCGCGTTCTTGATGTGGCCGCCGGCGATCGCGAACCGATCGGCGAGCGTCGCGACATCGACATCCGGCGCGCGCGGCGCCTCCGGCGGGATCATCCGCCGCCACATCTCGATGCGCTCCTCGGTCTCGGGGAACGGGAACTCGATGCGGTAGCGCAGGCGGCGCTTGAACGCGTCGTCCATCGCCGCCTCCTGGTTGGTGGTCAGGATGCAGATGCCGGCGAAGGTCTCGATGCGCTGCAGCAGGTAGTTGATCTCGAGGTTGGCGTAGCGATCGTTGGCCGACTCGCTGCCCTTGCTGCGCTTGCCGAACAGGGCGTCGGCCTCGTCGAACAGGATCACGCAGCGGCCGCGCTCGGCCTCCTCGAACAGCCGCGCGAGGTGCTTCTCGGTCTCGCCGACGTACTTGTCGACCATGCGCGAGAGATCGACGCGGTACAGCTCGAGGCCGAGCTCGCGCGCGACCAGGGTCGCGACCATGGTCTTGCCGGTGCCGGGCACGCCGGCGAACAAGGCGCTGATCGCGCGGCCGTATGGCACCTTCGCGGCAAAGCCCCACTGCTCGAACACCGTGCGGCGCGCCGCCGCCGCGCGCCAGAAGTCGTCGATCTGCGCGCGCACCTCGTCGGGCAGGACCAGATCGTCCCAGGTCATCGTGGTCGAGAGGCGATCGGCGATCTCGGCGAGGCGCTGCGAGGTCACGGCGCGGGCCGCGCGCTCGACGGCGGCGAGCGAGACCGCGGGCGCCGCATCGGGCGCGACCTCGGCGGTGACCTGCGCGGCGGCGCGCTCGAGCTGCCCGAGCTCGAGGCCGTGGCCGCGGACCAGCTCGGCGAGCGACGCGCGCTCGACGCGCCCCTCGAGCGCGGCGTGCCACGCCTCGACCTGGACCGCCGTGCCGGCGCGGGCGACCTCGACCGGCGCGAGGCCGCGCGCGGTCAGCGCCGGGATCGCGGGGTGGCCCGGGCGCGCGATCACCGCGACCGCGAGCGCCGGCTCGGCGAGCGCATCGAGGACCGCGGGATCGAGGGCATCGCCCAGCTCCACCACCAGCAGCGCATCGCGCAGCCGCGCATCGAGCACCGCGGCGCGCGCCGCCGCGGGCTCGCGCGGCAACAGCAGGGCGCCGCCGCTCCGGGCCAGC
>JAIOQA010000372.1 GCA_021413675.1 Deltaproteobacteria bacterium
GGGCGGGCGGCGACCCGCAGGCGGTGGCGGGCCGTCGGTGCTGGCGTTGGCGGTGGTCCCGGGCGGCAACTCGCGCGGCAACAGCGTGTAGGTGCAGAAGATGCTCAGCGCCGACAGCCCCGCGGCGAGGAAGAACGGCGCCGAGAGGCTCACCTCTGACAGCAGGCCCGACACCACCGGCCCGAACATGAAGCCGATGCCGAACGCGATGCCGATGATGCCGAAGGCCTTGGTGCGGTTCTCGGGCGCGGTGTGATCCGAGATGTAGGCCTGCGCGATCGACAGGTTGCCGGCGGTCACGCCGTCGAGGATTCGGCCGAGGAACACCAGCCAGAGCGCGTTGGCGTTGGCGAGGATGAGGAACCCGATCAGCGTGCCGGCCTGACTCACCAGGAGGAGTGGGCGGCGGCCGTAGCGATCGCTCAGGCGCCCGAGGACCGGGCTGGAGATCAGCGAGCACGCCGCGTAGCACGAGCTGATGAAGGTCGCGGTCACGGCCGACGCGCCGAAGTCCTCGGCGTAGTGCGCGAGCAGCGGCAAGACGATCGTGAGGCCGAGGACATCGACCAGGACGATCAGGAAGATCGGTAGTAGCGGGGACCGCGTGCGCATGCGCGGACGCAGTTGAGCACACCCGCGAGGCGGTCGCAGGGGCCGTCGCGCGCGAACACGGTGATAGATTGGTTCGATGATGAGCGCACGCGACATTGGTGCGGTGGCGGTGGCGGTCGGGCTCGCGGCCTGCGGGCCCAGGGCAGCACCACCCACGCTGGCCAACGCGGCGCCCACGCCGGTCACACCCGCGCCGGCGAAGCCGCCCGACGGCTGCGAAGCGACCGGCTCCGGCATGATGACGCTCGAGGGCGCGCAGGTGCCGATCGAGCTGTTGTTCTGCACGCTCGGCAGCGACGCCCCGTACGGCCCGGAGAAGGCCGAGGATGGCTTCGTGCTCTATCACCGCAAGGCGGTGCTGGTGGCGCACGCGCCGACCGGCGACCTGTCGACCGAGATCGCCCTGTGGGACGACGGCTGGGAGATGGGCGAGGTCTGGACCCTGGTCGGGGTGTTCGCCGCCCCGCCCAAGACCAACGGCGCGGTGGTGCTGCGCAGCGACGGCAACGGCCCGGCGCCCGGCATCGAGGGCCGCCAGGGCAGCCTGCGCGTGATGACGGTGCGCCACGGCGAGTGGGAGGAGGCGTTCCTGCGCAACGCCAACGTCATCGACGTGAGCATGACGCCGGACCTCGTCACCGCGGAGTCGTGCGATCTCGCCCGCACGGACACCGGCACCGGTGGGCCCGGCGCGAACGCCGATGCGTGCGCGAGTCGCGATCCGGACCAGGACGTCGTCGCGCATCCGTTCTCGCTGCAGTGGGACGGCGCGGCGATCCAGGAAGTCCCTTGATCGCGCTGGTGATCCAGGAAGATCGCGCGCTCGGCGCGCAGATCGTGGCGCGGCGCCCGCTGCGCTACCGCGGCGGCGCCGATGCCGCGCTCGATCGGCCGGCCCACGTGCGCGCGGCGTCGGCGCTGGTCGCGCTCGGCGCGCGCCTGATCGTCGCGCAGGACGACGCGAGCTTCCTCGGCGTGATCGAGCCGGCGACCGGGCTGGTCGACGACATCCCGCTGCCCGCCGCCGAGGGCGTGCGGCAGTTCGGCGCGGCGCGCGGCAACAAGGCCGCCAAGCTCGATCTCGAGGCCGCGCTCGCGCTCGACGATCGCCTGATCGCGTTCGGCTCGGGCGGCCCGCTCGCCGCGCGCCAGGTGATGGTGGCGTGGACGCCGGGCGCGGCGCCGGTCGTGCTGACGCGGCCGCGCTGGTTCGCGGCGATCGCGGCGGCGGTGCTGCCGGCGGGCGCGGCCCTCAACCTCGAGGGCGCCGCGCTGGTCGGCGGCGAGGTGTGGCTGGTCAATCGCGGCGGCGACGTCGGCGACGAGGGCGCGCGATCACCGGACGCGATCGCGCGCTGGCCGGTCGCCGAGCTCGAGCGCTGTCTCGCCGACGATGCGTACGCGCCGCCGGTGCCCGCGATCACGATGCTCGCGCTCGGCGACATCGAGGGCTGCGATCTGCACGTCACCGATCTCGCCCACCACGGCGGCGCGCTGGTGCTCGCCGCCGCCGCCGAGGCCACGACCAGCTTCTACGACGACGGCGCGGTGCGCGGCGCGGCGATCGCGGTGCTCGGCCCGCGACCGCGCTGGGCCCGGGTCACCGACGAGCGCGGCGCGCCGTCGGTCGACAAGATCGAGGGCCTGGCGTCGATCGACGGCCGGCTGTTCGGCGTCGTCGATGCCGACGAGCCCGATCACCCGGCGGATCTGCTCGAGCTCGCGCTGACCGGGCCGTGGTTCGCCTGACCGGGGTGCGACAGGCTGTCGCGATCCTTGCATTGACACTGCGACAACCGGTGTACAACCGCGCTCTATGATCCGGACCTATCTTGCTTCGCTTCTCCTCGTGACCTCGCTCGGCGCGTGCGGCGGCTCGTCGTCGTCGACCGCCGATGCCCCCGGCGCCAGCATCGACGCCAACCTCACGCCGGACTCGCCGCCGGGCACGCCCGACGCGCACGATCCGTTCGCTTGCGCCGGCGCCGCGCTGCCGACCACCGCGCCCGCGTCGCTGCTGATCGTGGGCGACACCGAGACGATCTCGCTGTCGGGCACCGACCCGGTCACCGGCGCCACCGTCGCGTCGTACGTCAAGGCCGGCGGCAGTCCGCTCGCGACCGTGACGTCGAACAACACCGGCGCGTTCCAGCTGACCGTCGCCACCGGCGGCACGCCGCTCGACGGCTACGTCCTCGCCACCAAGGCGACGTACCTCGACACGTACCTGTATCCGCCGTCGCCGCTCGCGGCCGACACCGACAAGGCCAAGATGCTGATGATCACCCCGCAGCTGTTCACGCAGCTGCAGGCGATCGCGACCGCGACCCAGACCGCGGGCAAGGGCTTCGTCGGCGTGATCGTGTCCGACTGCGACTACCAGCCGGTCGCCGGCGCGACGATCACGATCTCGAGCGGCGACATCCGTTACACCGCGAGCGGGTTGCCGAGCATGAGCGCGACCGTCACGGACACCGATGGCGTGGCGCTGATCTTCAACGTCAACCCGGGCGCGGTGACGGTCACTGCCACCGCCGGCGGCGTGACCTATCGCGCGCACACGTTCGACGTCCGCGCCGACGTCGTCACGACGACCGCGGTCCAGCCGTAGGCGCTGCGGCGCGGCGATCCCGTGCGACAGTCGGCGCGAGGAGCCGCGCATGACCGCCGACGACGCCCGCCACCGCTTCGATGCCGCCACGTCGCGCCACCTGACCGCGCCGCTCGCCGAGGGGATCGCGATCCGCGCGGTCGGGCCCGAGGGCTGGACGGCGCTGACCGCGTCGCTGTGGACCGGCGGTGGGGCGCGGCCGGGCGTGTCGCTCGAGCCGCTGATGCCGCCGGGCTATGCCGAGCGCGCGAGCGATCTCGCGGCGGTGATCGGGCCGCTGCTCGCGCACCGGCTGGTGTTCGAGCGCGGCGACGAGCTCGTCGGCGCGTTCTTCGGGCAGCAGGACACCTACGGGCGCTACGAGATGACGCAGTCGGTGATCCACCCGGCGTGGCGCGGTCGCGGGCTCTACGGCGCGCTCTTGCCGCGGGTCGTGGCGGCGGCGCGCGACGCGGGCTTCCGCGAGGTCGTCAGCCGGCACCGCGCCGACAACAACTCGATCCTCGTGCCCAAGCTGCGCGCGGGCTTCGTCATCAGCGGCTTCGACATCTCGCCGCGCTGGGGCCTGCTCGTGCACCTGCGGCGCTACCTCGTCGACGATCTCGCGCAGATGCACGCGTATCGCGTCGACGGCGCGGAGCGCGAGGCGCTGGTCGCGCGCGGCGTGAAGCTGCCCTGATCGGCGTGCGTCGAGGGCGAGAGTGGCGGCCGCCTGGCCGTCGCGTTACCGTCTCGCGATGAACGCCATCCGCTCGTCTCTCCTCGCCGTCACTGGCGCGCTCGCGCTGCTCGCGACGCCCGCGATCGCGCACGCCGATGGGCGCGCGTGGGCCGCGGTCGAGAAGCGGCTGCCGAACGACGTCTACGTCGTCCTCGGCACCAACCTCGGCGCGATGCGCGGCTCGGCGCTGTTCAAGTCGCTGCCCGCGCTTGTCGCCGAGGATCGCGACGCGACCGAGGTCACGAAGGGCGTGAAGAAGTACTGCAAGAAGGACATCTACGCCTCGATCGACGACGCGGTGATCGCGCTGTCGAACACGCCGAACAGCGATGACAACGGCGTGATCGTGGTGGCGTTCAAGGGTGTCGATCAGGCGACCTTCGACGGCTGCATGCGCAAGTTTGCCAAGGGCGCGGAGAAGGTGACGATCACGACCGCGCAGCTCGGCGAGATCACCGAGTACACCGCGGTCGGCGAGACCGACAAGCTCTACATCGCGTGGCTCGCCAAGGACGTGATCGCGGTCGCGACCGACGCGAACGACAAGGCCAAGCTGGTCCGCTTCCTCGGCGGCAAGGGCGTGAGCCCGGCGCTGGCGGCGGCGATCGGCAAGACCAACACCGCGGGCGTGGCGTGGGGCGCGATGGCGCAGGACACGCCGGTGGGCGGCATGACGATCAAGACGATCGTCGGCGCGCTGACCTTCGCGCGCAGCAAGTTCGCGCTCGAGGCCCACGTCGGGCTGGCGTCGGCGGCGGAGGCGACGACGTTCGCAGCCGGCGCGAAGCAGGAGCTGACCGGCATGATGGCGCGCGTGCCGAAGCCGATGCAGGCCCTGCTGTCGGCGATCAACATCACGGCGATCGGCGCCGAGGCGCAGATCACCACGACGATTCCGGATCAGAAGTCGTCGGATCTGATGAAGCTGTTCGACAAGATCTTCTGATCGCGCGCGTGCGTCACGGCAGCGGCCGCACGCAGTAGACCTCGGCGACGACCTCGATCGTCGACGACGGCGACGAGTTGCGATAGTCGCAGCGCCAGCCGGCGGCGGCCGCCGGATCGCCGAGCGCGAGCGGTCGCGAGGCGATCAGCGACGCGAGCCACATCGGATCGGCGAAGCAGCCGCCGGCCACCACCAGCTCGCTGGCCTTGTCGCAGCTGGTGACCGCAGACGCGACCAGCCCCGGATCGACGGACACGCGGGTCTCGTGGCGCACGACATCGCGCTTGCCCGAATAGGCGCCGGCGGGGCCGGGCGGTCCTTTCGGGCCCTGCGGTCCCTGTGGTCCCTGCAGGCCCTGCGGCCCTTGCAGGCCCTGCACGCCCTGCGGTCCGTCGGGGCCAGGCGGTCCGGCGGGGCCGGCGGGGCCGGTGGGACCCTCGGGGCCATTCGGACCCACGGGCCCGACGGGCCCGAGCGGGCCGGCGGGCCCGATCGGCCCGGGCGGCCCGATGTCGCCGGGCGCGCCGGTGACGCCGGCGGCGCGGCCCATCTTCCAGATCTCCTGCGTGACCTTCTGGACGTCGATCTTGGAGCCGCCGCGCTCGATCGCCTCGAGCTTGAGCTCGGCGGCGCCCAGGCGACTGGCCAGCTCGGCGACCCGCGGCTCGAGCTCGGAGTCGCGCGACATGCACGCGGCGAGCGGGGCCAGCAGGATCGCGAGGGCGCGCACGCCGCGACTCTATCAGGATGTCGCGGCGCACACCCGCAGGTGACTGGAATGACGATGGCCGCGATCGTCGACGCGCGCCGCGATCGCCGTTTTTTTGCCCCGATCGTGCCCGGGGCGTACGACCGAGGCATGATCGAGCTGGCCGGAGTGCGCCTGGAGCGGCCGCGTGCGGCGGCATCCCTCTTGACCGGGGTCGACCTCAGCGTCGGCCGTGGCGAGGTCGTGCTGGTGTCGGGCGGTGCGGGCGCGGGGACGTCGACCTTGGTCGCGGCGCTCTACGGTGATGTCGCGCCGGTCGAGGGCCGGGTCGCGCTGTTCGGCCGCGAGCTCGGGCGCCTGCGCCGATCGTCGTTGCTCGCGCTGCGGCGCCGGCTGGGCGTGGTGCCGCAGGACCTGCAGCTCCTGCCCGAGTGCAGCGCGCTCGCCAACGTCGTCCTGCCGCTCGAGATCGATCACGTGCCGCGGCGCGACGCCGAGGCCCGCGCGACCGCCGCGCTCGAGCAGGTCGGCATGAGCGACGACGCGCTGGTGCCGGTCGCGAACCTGTCGATGGCCGCGCGCCAGAAGGTCGCGGTCGCCCGCGCGCTGGTCCGCCAGCCCTCGGTGATCGTCGCCGACCAGCCGACCGCGCACCAGGACGCCGACGGCGCCGAGCGCATCGCGACCGCGCTCGCGACCGCGGCCGACCACGGCGCCGCGGTGCTGATCACCGCGCGCGACGCCCACCTGCTCGCCGCCGCGGCGCGCCGGTCGTGGCGCCAGCTGATGATCCACGGCGGCCGGCTCATCGACGTCACCGACGTCGTGTCGTTCGATGTCGACGTCGACATCGACGTCGACGACAACGAGGAGCTGGTCATCGAGACCACGGAGGCGCCGGTCGAGGAGGCCGTGCCCAACGTGATCGTCTTCCCGCTGTCGGCCCGGTCGCGAGGCGCGCGCTGATGCCGGCGGAGCGACCCCTGCGCCGGCCGATCGCGCCGCCGCGCTCGCTCGAGCGCCGCGCCGATGGTGCGCCCGCGCCCGACGAGATCTTCGACGCGGTCTCCGGTCCGTTCGAGCGCCACATCGCGCTCGAGCCGCCGCCCCGCCGGCCGGTGCCGCGGCGATGAGCGCGGGCAGCCGGATCGCGTACACCGGGCGCCGCGTCGGCCAGCTGATCGCGCGCCGCCCCGGCCGTGCGGCGTGGGCGATCGGCGCGGTCGCCGCCGCGCTCACCGCGTTCGCGGTCATGCAGATCGCGGCGACCAACGTCATGGCGTGGACCGCGACCTGGCGCGGCGGCGCGAGCATGGTCGTGTACCTCGCACCGTCGACGACCGACGTGCAGGCCCACGCGATCGCCGACTCGCTGCGCGGCGCGCAGGGCATCGAGCGCGTGGAATACGTCGCGCCGGGCGAGGCCGCGCGCCGGCTGCGCGCGTCGCTCGGCGGCCACGACGAGCTGCTGGCTGGCGTCGATCCATCCGTGCTGCCGGCCTCGCTCGAGGTCGAGCTGGGCGCGGGCGTGCGCGACGTCGCGGGCGCGAGCCCGATCGTCGAGGCGCTGCGCGCGACGCCTGGCGTCGACGAGGTCGAGGTCGCGGGCGAGTGGGTCGATCAGGTCGGCGCGGTGCTCGCCGCGCTGCGCGCCGCGGCGTGGGCGCTGCTCGTCGTGCTCGGCGCCGCCGCGATCTGGCTGGTCGCCGCCGCGCTCCGCCTCCGCCACGACGATGACGCCGAGCTGGCGCGGGTCGCGGCGCTGCTCGGGGCGCCACCGCGCTTCACCCGCGTGCCCGCGATGCTGGCCGGCGTGGTCCAGGGCGCGCTCGGCGCGACCCTCGCGCTCGGCCTCGCCTACGTCCTCTACGCCAGCTTCGCCGACGACATCGTCGCGTCGCTGGCGCGCGTGCTCGCCGATGCGCGGGTCGCGTTCCTGCCGACCGGCCAGGCCGCCATGCTCATCGCCGTCGGGGCGGGCCTCGGGCTCGTCGGCGGCGCGCTGTCGGGGAGCGGTGCGCGTCGCTAGCGTGATCATCCTCGCGGCGCTCGCGACCTCGGTGCGCGCCGATGACGGAGATCGCGAGGCCGCGGCGCCCACCGTCGACGAGGCCGCGGCGCCCGATGTCCGCGGCACGCTGCGCGCCCAGCTCGCCGCCGAGGCCGCGGTCGCCGCCAAGAACGCCGCGATCGACGCCGACAAGCGCGACCTCCGCGCCGCCGCGCGCGCCGGTCGCGCCCGCGCCGCGTACAAGCTCCTCCGCGGCGGCTCGGCGCGGCTCTGGGTCGAGCCCGCCGAGCGCATGGCGACCGCGCGCCGGCGCGCCGCCGCGCGTCACATCCTCGCCGACGATCGCGCGGAGATCGCGATCCTGTCCGACGAGCTCCTGCGCGTGCTCGCCGGATCGATCGAGGTCGGCGCCGCCCGCGCCGCGGTCGAGACCGCGCGACTGCCCGAGGGCCTGCTCGCCTGGCCGGCGCGCGGAGAGGTCGTGCGCCACTTCGGCCAGTTCGTGCACGACGACTCGAAGGCGACCCTCTCGCGCCACGGCCTCGACCTCGAGGTCGACGATCACGCCGCCGCCCACGCGATGGCCGACGGCGTCGTGCGTTACGCCGGGCCGATCCGCGGCCTCGATCAGGGCGTGATCGTCGATCACGGCGCGGTCTGGTCGGTGATCGCCAAGCTCGGCGATCCCGCGGTCCACGTCGGCCAGCGCGTGGCCGCCGGCGACGTGCTCGGCGCCGCCGCGCGCCATCGCCTGTACCTCGAGCTGCGCATCCCCGTCGGGCGCGGCGGCCTGCCGATCGATCCCGAGCCACAGCTCGAGCCTCGCTGAGCGACGGCGTCGCGGCTCCGGTTCCGCTCCGATCGCGCGCGCGCCCGCGGCGATCCGTCCAGCACTGCTGCTACACTCTGCGCAGTGTCGCGCGCCTCGCACGCCGCAACGTTCCTCGCCGGCGTGACCGTCGCCGCGACCCTGCGGGTCGGCGCGGCGCCCTCCGACGCGACCGATCGGTACCGGGCCCTCGATGCGTTCTCGCAGGCGCTCGCCTACGTCTCGACCGAGTACGTCGATCCGATCGACGAGAGCCGGCTGATCCACGACGCGACCCACGGCATGCTGGCCGGGCTCGATCGCCACTCGCAGTACTTCTCGCCGCGCCGCTACACCAAGCTGCGCCAGGACACCGAGGGCGAGTACGCCTCGATCGGCGTCGTGCTCGGGCCCGGCTCGGTCGACGACGACGACCCCGGCGCGCAGCCCTGGCCGTTCGTCGACGAGGTCATCGAGGGCTCGCCGGCCGCGCGCGCCGGCATCCGCCCCGACGATCGCATCGTCGCCGTCGACGGCGAGATCACCGCCAAGGACGGCAAGGAGACCCGCGAGGCCGGCGCCTGGGAGACCCGGCTGCGCGGCGCGACCGGCACGCGCGTGAAGGTCCAGGTCTGGCGCGCCGGCGACAAGACCCCGCGCGAGGTGTCGCTGGTCCGCGAGCAGATCAAGGTGCCATCGGTGGCGGCCGAGCCGGTCGAGACCGGCATCGGCTACCTCGCGGTGCGCCGCTTCGCCGAGGCGACCGGCGCCGACGTCGCCGCGGGCCTCACCGCGCTCGAGAAGTCCGGCAACCTGCGTGCGCTGGTCCTCGATCTGCGCCAGGACCCGGGCGGCCTCGTCGATCAGGCCGTGAAGGTCGCCGACCTCTTCCTCGACGATGGCGTGATCGTCACGATCCGCGGCCGCCGCGGCGCGGTCGAGGAAGAGGTCGCGCACAAGGCCGGCACCTGGCCGGCGTTCCCGATCTTCTGCCTGGTCGACGGCGGTTCAGCTTCGGCTGCCGAGATCCTCGCCGGCGCGCTGCAGGATCGAAAGCGCTGCCGCCTCATTGGATCCCGCACGTACGGCAAGGGATCGGTGCAGACCTTCTTCAACCTCGACGACGGCGCCGGCCTCAAGCTGACCACCGCGCGCTACTACACGCCGTCGGGGCGCTCGCTCGAAGGATCGGGAATCACACCGGATATAGAAGTGGGCGACTTCGATTCCGTCGAGGTAGTCGCAGGTGCGCCGCCGGCAACAAGCGGCGGGAACACCGCGGCAGGGGGCGCGAGTGGCGCGGCTCCCGTAAACGGTGCAACAATCCTGGACCGCATGACCGACGACCCACAGCTCGCACGGGCGATCCAAGAAGCCCGCCGGGTGCTGGGGTCGAAGTAGCACGCGCGCGGCTGACTAGCTTACCGTCCGATTGATACAACCATGGGAGAACGCTCGGCCTCTGGCCGGCGAGTGGGGCTCTAGCCGATGTTCAAGCTGGTCATCCAGGACGATGAAGGGAAGACGACGGTCGTTCCCTTGATCCGCGACGAGATCACCATCGGGCGCAAAGAGGGCAACACGATCCGCCTCACCGAGCGCAACGTGTCCCGCCGCCACGCCCGGATCGTGCGCATGAACGGCGCGGTCGCGATCGAAGATCTCGGCTCGTACAACGGCGTCCGGGTCAACGGCACGCGGATCGCGCAGCGCACGTCGCTGACGATCAGCGATCGGGTCCAGATCGGCGACTACCTCATCGAGCTGAAGGCCGAGGGCGCCGAGATCGCGGGCCCGTCGGATGACGGCAAGACCCAGCCGGTCGAGCGCATCGATCCGGCCGCGCTCATGCGGTCGACGCCGGGGATGCAGCAGCCGCAGCTGGTCGGCAACCCCAACGCGACGATGGTCGCGCTCGCCGACACCGATCCCAACCAGCACGCGATGCGCCAGCAGGCCATGGCCCACGCGCCGATGGCTGCGCCCCAGGGCAACGCGCGCCTCGTGATCCTGTCGTCGACGTTCGCCGGCCAGACCTTCGAGCTCAACAAGCCGCAGCTCATCATCGGCCGCACCGACGACAACGACATCGTCATCAACCACCGCTCGATCAGCCGCAACCACGCCAAGATCGTCCGCGAACCGGACACCGGCCGCTTCACGATCAGCGATCTGCAGTCGTCGAACGGCGTGCGGGTCAACGGCGAGGAGTACGGCAAGGTCGAGCTGCGCCGCGACGACATGGTCGATCTCGGCCACGTCCGGCTGCGCTTCATCGAGGCCGGGCAGGACTTCGTCTTCGGCCGCGACGCGCAGGCCGTCGACATGCCGTCGGGCGGCTCCAAGAAGGGCCTCATCATCGCGCTGGTCGGGTTGCTCGCGGTCGGCGGCATCGTCGTCGCGGTGACCGCGGGCGGCGGCAGCAAGGGCGCGGGCGCGGGCACCGGCGATGTCGCCGCGGGCACGGCGAGCGGCGGCAGCGCGGGCAGCAGCGCGGGCTCGAACCCCGGGGTCGCCGCGGGCACGAACGCGACCGGCAGCGGCAGCGGCGATGGCACGGGCACGGCCGCGGTCGCGACGCCGCCCGATGCGCCCGAGGCGGCGATCGTCGCCGACGCGCCGAGCGGCGCGATGGTCGGCACCGGCGCCGCCGGCAAGCTCGACGAGTGCAACGCCCTCGTCGGCAAGGAAGACTGGGCCGGCCTCGCCGGCTGCGCGACCGACCTGGCCGCGCTCGATCCGTCGAACGCCCAGGCCAAGGCGCTGACCGATCAGGCCAAGAAGGAGATGGCCAACTCGCTCAAGTTCAACGACCTGCGCACGTTCGCGAGCAAGCGCGACTACGCCCAGGTGGTGCAGCAGTACGACAAGATCGATCCCGACTCGATCTACAAGGACCGCGCGCGCGACCTCCACGACAAGCTCCACACCCAGTACGTCAACGACAACCTCGTGCGCGCCAAGCAGCTGGCGGCGCAGCACAAGTGCAAGGACGTCGCGAAGCTCGGCGAGCAGGCGGGCAAGATCTGGCCCGACGCCAAGGACGCGATCAACGGCGTCGCGTGCAGCGAGGCGGTCGCCGTCAACCCGCCCGGCGGCGGTGGCGGCAGCGGCAAGCCGCCCGGTGGCGGCGGCGACGTGACCCCGCCCGGTGGCGGCGGCGGCAGCGCGAAGCCGCCCGGTGGCGGTGGCGACAGCGGCGGCAACCCAGCCGCGCTCCTCGACGAGGCCAAGGCCGCCGCGAAGAACTCGCAGTGGGGCAAGGCGCTCCGGCTGTGCGAGGAGGCCATGCGCTCCAGCAAGGGCAACCAGGAGGCGGTCATGGTCTGTGCGCTCGCGTCGTGCAACCTGAAGAACACCGCCAAGGCCAAGCTCTACATCGGCCAGCTCGGCTCGGCCCGCGCGCAGATGGCGCGGCAGAGCTGCCTGCGGAACGGCGTCGAGGTCGAGTAGCTCGACTCGGAACGTCAGTTCAGCAGCGGCCACCTGACCCATGAGGCGACGAAGTCGCCGGCTCAGGTTCAGGATGAGATCGGGACCGTCGTCCTCGACGGGGCCGATCGATCGACGGCCGTTGTTCGTTTCGGTGCGGCGTCGACGGCGACCGCGTTCCAGGTGATCGCGTGGTGCCGATGTAACCGCCGCGGGGTCGGCCGCCACTATCTGGCCAGGCTCCCCCAGCCGTACTGATTCTCAGCGGAATTGCGAGGGGTTAGGTTTGACCCCTCGCGCGGACCTGGCGTACAACCGGCGCACTCGCAAGGTGGCAGGGGAGCCGCACCCACGCGCACCTCGAGGGAGGCTTCATGCACCAGCGTCGCGCTCCGATTACTGCCGCCATCGCTGCCACCGTGTTCGCCGTCGCTGCCGCGCCGACGATCGCGCGCGCAGACGACGGCGGTGACATCGACCTGAATCAGTTCCGGCCAGCGATCGACTCGCGCGGATACTTCACCGTCAACGCCTCGCAGGTCCTCGGCAAGAACGAGCTGTCGTTCGGCCTCGGCGGTCTGGACTGGGGGCACGCGATGCTCTCGTTCAAGGACGGGGCGAAGACCTACGACATCAAGGACGTCATCGCGGCGACCCTGATCGCGGCGTACGGCCTGAAGTTCGGCCCGGCGGAGATCGAGATCGGCGCGTCGGCGCCGTTCGTGATCATGAGCGGTGATCGCGGTCCGGATAACCCGGGCGATCCCGGGAACCCGAACGACGACCTCAAGTACAAGCTCTCGGGCCAGGGCATCGGCAACGTCGGGCTCCACCTGAAGACCCGCTTCCTCAAGACCAGCAAGGGCCCCAAGATCGGCCTCGGCCTGATCGCGAGCGCCTACCTGCCGACGGTGTCGCCGAAGGCGAAGTGGCTCGGCGAGGGCAAGCTGGTCCCGCAGCTGTCGCTGGTGCTCGACAAGGAGTTCGGCAAGCAGAGCGAGCTGCGGCTCGCGCTGAACGTCGGCATCCGCATCCGCTCGCAGAGCTTCACGGACACCGATGGCGGCGTCGACAACGCGCCGACCACCGGCCAGAAGATCGAAGCCAAGACCGAGCTGCCGGTCGGCTTCGGCGTCGCCTACGCGATCTCGCCGCAGAAGTTCGACATCGTCGGTGAGGTCGTCGGCGCGATCCCGCTGGGCGCGACCAACTACTTCCCGCTCGAGGCGCTCGCCGGCGTGAAGCTGTACCTGGCGCGCAACTCGTTCCTGTCGCTCGGCGGCGGCACGGGCCTGATGCACGGCAAGGGCGGCAACCCCGACTACCGCGCGTTCATCGGCATCGTCTTCGAGCCCAACATCGGCGACCGCGACGGTGACGGCATCAAGGACGACATCGACAAGTGCCCCGATCAGCCCGAGGACTACGACGGGTTCGAGGACGAGGAGGGCTGTCCGGATCCCGACAACGATCGCGACGGCATCCTCGACGAGGACGACAAGTGCCCGAACGTCCCCGAGACCAAGAACGACTTCGAGGACGAGGACGGCTGCCCGGACGGCACCAAGAACGATCGCGACGGCGACGGCATCCTCGACGAGGTCGATCAGTGCCCGGATGATCCCGAGGACAAGGACGGCTTCGAGGACACCGACGGCTGCCCCGATCCGGACAACGACAAGGACGGCATCCTCGACGTCGACGATCTGTGCCCGAACGACCCCGAGGACAAGGACGGCTTCGAGGACGAGGACGGTTGCCCCGATCCGGACAACGACAAGGACCGGATCCTCGACAACGACGACAAGTGCCCGAACGAGCCGGAGACCTACAACGGCGTCGAGGACGAGGACGGTTGTCCGGATCGCGGACGCGTCATCCTCACCGACACCAAGATCATGATCCTCGACAAGGTGTACTTCGAGTACAACAAGGCGATCATCAAGAAGGAGTCGTACCCGATCCTCGACGCCGTCTCGGCGACCCTCGCGGGCAACCCGGACATCGCGCTGATCGAGATCCAGGGTCACACCGACGAGCGCGGCAACGACGCCTACAACCTCGAGCTCTCGGACAAGCGCGCCCACGCGGTGCTCGAGTACCTCGTCGGCAAGGGCATCGACGAGAAGCGCCTGCAGTCGCAGGGCTACGGCGAGACCCAGCCGGTCGACCGCCGCCACAACGACGAGGCGTGGGCCGCCAACCGCCGCGTCGAGTTCCTGATCCTCAAGCGCAACAACGACGAGAGCAAGTAGCTCGCTCGAGTCGCGATGCGATGACGCCGGCCGCCTGGCCGGCGTCGGCATTTTCGGGCCGCGCAAACCCGGAGTGGCCCCGGGCCGCGCGACTGATACGATAGCGAGGTGATCCGTCTCCTGTTCTGGCTGGTGGTCGCGGGCGTGCTGACCTGGTGCGGCGCGACCGTGAAGCTCGGCAAGCGCACCTTCTTCGGCCACGTCTCGGCGATCTGGAACACGCCAGAGGCCCAGGACATGAAGGAGGGCGTCGTGAAGGAGGCCGGTCCGCTCGTCGACAAGGTCGAGCGCGGGGTCAAGGCGGGTTATCGCGAGGCCACCGATGGCTCGGGCTCCGCGGGCTCGGGCGCCGACGGCGGCGCCGGCAGCGGCTCTGCCGAGGTCTCGGACGATCGCACCACGCCGCCGGACCGGGTGCCCGGGAAGAACCTCGATCGCCGCCGCGATCGCCGGCACGCGAACTAGCGGGGCCTGGCGCGCCGGTCCGCGCGCTACCGCAGCTCGAATTCCTTGCAGAACGCCGCGTCGACCGGCGCCGAGCCGTCGGGCATCGGCGCGTCGAGCGGCCAGCGGCGCTGCCCGGTGTCGGGCCAGCCGTGCAGGCACTCCCCCGCGGCCGCGCGCCAGTACAGGCAGTCCTTGCACGCCGAGCGCAGCGCGAACCGGTTGGCCTCGTCGATGAGCTGCGGCGTCAGCGGGAACTTCACGACCGCACCGTAGCATCGCGCGGCGACCGCTGAGGCCGGGCCACCGACCTACCGTGATAGCGTCATCGGGATGGTGGCGAAGGACGAGACCTCCCTCGACTCGCCCGCGCTGGCGCCGACGGAGCGGCACGCGCTCGCCACGCTGCCGGCCGCGGATTTCGGCGCCGCCGCGATGGCGACCGGCGCGCCGATCGGGCGGTTCACCTTGATCGGCGTGCTCGGGTCGGGCGGCATGGGCGTCGTGCTCGAGGGGCACGATCCCGACCTCGATCGGCGGGTGGCGATCAAGCTGCTGCACGAGGCGACCGGCGCGGATCCTGACGGGCGCGCGCGGCTGCAGCGCGAGGCCCAGGCGATGGCCCGGGTCGCGCACCCCAACGTCGTCGCGGTCTACGAGGTCGGGACCTTCGCCGAGCAGACCTTCATCGCGATGGAGCTGGTACCCGGCACCACGCTGCGCGCGTGGCTGCGCACGCCGCGGCGCTGGCGCGAGATCGTCGCGATGTTCGTCGCCGCCGGGCGCGGCCTGGCCGCGGCGCACGCCGCCGGCGTCGTCCACCGCGACTTCAAGCCCGACAACGTCCTCGTCGGCGACGACGGGCGCCCGCGGGTCAGCGACTTCGGCCTGGTGTCGAGCGCCGAGGACGGCACGCCTGCAGGCACGCCTGCGTACATGTCGCCCGAGCACTGGGCCGGCGCGGGCGTCGATGCGCGCGCCGATCAGTTCTCGTTCTGCGTCGCGCTGTGGGAGGCGCTGTGGGAGCGCCGGCCGTTCATCGGCGACGCCGCCTCGATGCGCGAGGCGGTCGCCGCCGGGACCTTCGCGCCGCCCGCGGACCTGCGCGGCGTGCGCGCGGCGATCTTCGCGGCGCTGACGCGGGGCATCGCCGCCGATCCCGACGCGCGCTGGCCCTCGATGTCCGCGCTCCTCGACGAGCTCGAGCGTCGGGCCGCGCCGCGCCGCTGGCCGATGTTCGCGATCGCGGGCGTCGCGGCCGCGGCCGCGGGCGCCGGCCTCTACGCCTCGACCGCCGGCGCCGGGGCCGAGCCCGATGCGTGCGTCCACGCCGCCGACAGCCTCGCCACCACCTGGCGGCCCGAGGTCCGCGAGCGCCTGCGCACCGCGCTCGCCGGGGTCAACAAGAACTACGGCGCCGGCGTCGCCGATCGCGTCGCGGCTCGTCTCGACGCATACGCCGGGCAGTGGTCGCAGATGGCGATCGGCTCGTGCGAGGCCACCCACGTCCGGCAGCTGCAATCGCCGGAGCTCCTCGATCGCCGGACCGCGTGCCTCGAGGCGCTCCGCGGTGAGCTCGGCGCGCTGGTCGCGCAGCTCGCGACCAACCCCGACCGCAGCACGCTCGACGCCGCGGTCAAGGCGAGCTACGCGCTCGAGCCCGTCGCGCGCTGCGCCGAGGCCGCGGTGCTCGGCGACGGACGCGACGCGCCGCTGACCGCGGCCCGCGCCCAGGTCGCCGCGCTCACGCCCGAGGTCGCGACGATCCGATCGATGTACCTCACCGGCCACTACCGCGAGGGCTGGCTGCGCACCGCGGCGTTCTTGCCGGCGCTCCGCGCGCTCGACTACGGCCCGCTCCTCGCACGCGCGCTCTACGACGGCGCGCTGATCGAGACCGAGCTCGGCGCGTACGAGACCGCGCGGGCGCTGCTCGAGGAGGCGGTCGTGGTCGCGGCCCGGGCCCACGACGACGAGCGCGCGGCGCGGGCCGCCGCGATGCTCTTGCGCGTGGTCGGCGACAAGGGCCAGAACCAGCTCGAGCAGGCCGCGGTGCTCGCGCCCACGCTCGCCGCCCACGTCGAGCGCGTCCGCGACATGCCCGACGTGCGCGCGGCCTTCCTGCGCGCGCGCGGCGAGCTCGTGCAGGCCCAGGGCAAGTATCCCGCCGCGCGGGCGGATCTCACCGAGGCGGTCGCGATCATGGAGCGCGCCGGGCTCGGCGACACGCCCGACTTCTTCGGCATGCTGCAGTCGCTCGAGCAGCTCTACGCCGACGACGGCAGCTACGCCGAGGCCCGCGCCGCGCTCGAGCGCGTGGTCGCCGGCAACCGCCGCATCTACGGCGACGATCACCCGGTGATCGGCAAGCTCTACAACAGCCTCGGATACCTCGCGCACCAGAACGGCGACTTCAAGACCGGCCTCGACTATCACCTGCGCGGGCTCGCGATCAAGGAGCGCACGCTCGGCCACGAGCACCCGTCCACCGCGCTGTCGATCGCCAACGTCGCGGCGATGTACTCCGGCCTCTGGGAGCTGGAGAAGGCGATCCCGCTGTACCTCGAGGCGATCGCGATCTACGAGCGCACCCGCGGCCCCGACGATCTCGAGATCGCGAAGAACCTGAGCAACCTCGCCTCGGTCTACACCCAGGTGAAGCGCTTCGCCGACGCGCGCGCCGCGCTCGACCGGGCGCAGAAGATCCAGGCCAAGGTCTTCGGCCCCGAGCACCCCGACCTCGCGTTCACGCAGGAGGCGATCGCCTTCATGGAGGCCGACTCGGGGAACCTCGCCGCCGGGCGCGCCGCGGCGAAGCGCGCCCTCGAGCTGCGCGCGAAGGGGCTCGGCGACAAGCACATGCTGACCGGCTGGTCGCACGCGGTCGTCGGCATGCTCGAGGCCAAGGCGGCGAACTACCGCGAGGCGATCGCCTGGTTCGAGCAGGCCGAGGCGATCCTCGCGCTATCGCAGACCGACAGCCCGGAGCGCCTGGTCAAGGTGCTGTCGATGCACGCGGAGTGCTTCTTCGAGATGAAGGCGCCGGGCGGCGTGGCGATCGCGCAGCGCGGGCTCAAGCTCGCGGCGAAGGCGCACTCGGCGGAGTCCGAGATCGCGTACCTGCAGTTCATGCTCGCGGCGAACGAGGAGATCGAGCACAAGGGCACCCGCGCCGCGCACCGCGCCACGGTCGCGGCGGCGGGCGAGGTCCTCGGGCGCAGCGGGGCCGAGTCGGCCGAGCAGGCGAAGGAGACCGAGGTCTGGCTCCGCGCCCATCCGTAGCCCCAGAGGCGACCAAGTCGCCGGCTCAGGTCCGGATGAGATCGGGCTGCGCGTCCTGGCGCGGGCCGATCGATCGAAAGGAGCCCTGTCATCCGAAGGATGACAGGCGCTGAGTCGTGCTACGTGACGGCCATGTCCGAGCTCGTCATCGCGCCCGAGGTCGCCGCCGCCCTCGCCGAGGGTCGTCCCGTCGTCGCGCTCGAGTCGACGATCATCGCCCACGGCCTGCCGTTCCCCGCCAACCGCGCGATCGCGGCGGATCTCGAGGACGCGGTCCGGAGCGGCGGCGCGGTGCCGGCGACGATCGCCATCGTCGCCGGGCGCGCGTGCATCGGGCTCGAGAGCGCCACGCTCGATCAGCTCGCCGAGCGCGGCCGCGCGTTCGCCAAGGCCGGCGCGACCGATCTCGCGGTCCACCTCGCGCGCGGCACCGACGCCGCGACCACGGTCAGCGCGACCGCGGTGCTCGCGGCCCGCGCCGGCATCCGCGTGTTCGCGACCGGCGGCATCGGCGGCGTGCACCGCGGCGATGGCAGCGACGTCTCGCACGATCTGGTCGCGATGGCGCGCACGCCGATCGCGGTGATCTCCGCCGGCGCCAAGGCGATCCTCGATCTGCCGCGCACGCTCGAGACCCTCGAGACCCTCGGCGTGCTGGTCCTGGGCTGGCGCACCGGCGAGCTGCCCGCGTTCTACACCCGCACCTCCGGGCTCGCGCTCGAGCACCGCGTCGACGACATCGCCGAGCTGGCGGCGATCGCGCGCGTGCGGTTCGCGCTGGGGCAGGGCGGCATCCTGGTCGCGAACCCGATCCCCGCCGAGGCCGCGCTCGACGTCGCGACGATCGACGCGGCGATCACCGAGGCGCTCGCCGCCGCCGACGCGCAGCACGTCACCGGCAAGCGCATCACGCCGTTCCTGCTCGCGCGGCTCGCCGAGGTCACCGGCGGCGCGGCGGTCCGCGCCAACCGCGCGCTCGCGCTGGCCAACGCCCAGGTCGGCGCCGAGCTCGCGGCCGCGCTCGTCGATCAGCGCGCGACGGTGTAGCGGCGCAGCTCGCCGCCGACGACCATCACCAGGTCGCTGCCGTTCGCGGTCGGCATGAACGTCATGTGGGTCGCGATGTCCGAGGTCGGCGCCGGCGCGGTCGCGTACAGCGTGTCGCCGGTGTAGTAGACCAGCAGCGGATCATCTGCGGTCGTCGACGCGGTCCACAGCTCGCCGCCCCACGCGATGGCGCCGATCGCCTCGACCGCGCGCACCGGGATCGAGCGCGCGATCAGGCCGGTCGCGGGATCCACGCCCTCGACCGCCGCGACGCCCTCGGCGACGACCAGCTGGCCGAGGCCGTTGTCCCAGGCGAGATCGGTCGTGCCGGTCGGCAGCGCGACGTCGGCCAGCGCGTCGCCGGTGGTCGTGTCGATGCGGACCGCGTGGGTCGCGCCGGCGTCGTCGGTGAGCGCGAGCCACAGCGCCGCGCCGTCCCAGGCCAGGCCGGCGTGCGCGTGCTCGGCGGTCGCGAAGGTCAGCGTGCGATCGGGCGCCGTGTCGAGGTCCGCGAACCGCGTCAGCTCGACGCCGCCGGCGACCGGCGTGGCGACCCAGATCCCGGAGGCGTCGCCCGCGATGCCCGCGATGCCCGCGCCGACCGTGGTCGCGCCGTCCGGGCTGAGCGCGAAGTTGAACGTGTCGGTCGGGTCGACGCCGCCGCAGCCGCCGAGGGGGATGCAGCCCGAGGTGAGCTGGAGGAGAGCCGCGCCGAGTCCGAGAACCGCCGCCGAGGTACGCATGCCCTCCTATTCAGCAACCCCGGGACCACCGCGACTGTTGTGATTCCAGCACCTTACGGCCTGCGAGCGCGGGCCTATGCGGCCGATCGCGACATCGATGTCAGCCCAGTTCGGTGACATGGCCGACGCATGGATTTGCGGCTTCCCGCGAACGGTGGCACGTACGTTCCCGGAGGGAATGATGCGCATCCACGCCACGCTCGCATTGCTGCTCGCCGTCGCCGCGCCGGCGTCCGCCGGGGAACCCGCGGGCAAGCCCGCCGCGCTGGTCGGCGCGACCCAGGCCGCGCGCATCGCTCCCGATCGCGGCTTCGTCGATGATCCGATCGCCGCCGACGGAGCCCGCCTCGCGTACGTGAACACCGATGGCGCGACCTTCGCCGAGCTGGTCGTGTTCGAGCTGGCCGGCGCGCACGAGCTGGTGCGCACGCCGCTGCCGGCCGAGCTCGGCACCGCGTCCGCGCTGCGCTGGGTCGGCGCCGCCGACAAGCCGCGGCTGTTCGTCGTCGGGCGCACCGAGGATGGCGTCGCGCACGCCGCGACCTTCGAGCTCACCGGCAAGGTCGGGCGCAAGTTCGGACCGGCGGCCGACATCGCGGTGGTCGTGCGCGACGGCAAGACGCGCGTCGCGCTGCACCGCGCGCGAGCCGGCGCCGCCGGCGCGACCACCCACGAGCTCGAGCTGCAGGACGTCGACACCGGCAAGAAGGTCGGCAAGGTGAAGAGCCTCGTGCTCGACGCCGCCGGCGCGAACAAGAAGCTCGACTTCCGCGTCACCCAGTGGCTCGACGGCTGGACGCGCGCGCGCGGCATGAAGGGCGGCCACTGGGATCCCAAGGAGAACCAGCGCACGCCCGACAGCGGCGCGGTCTACGACCTGCTCGCCGGCACCTTCGCGCTCGAGCCGATCGCCGATCCGATGGAGCACGCGCGCCGCGAGCAGGTGATCGCCAGGTTCCCGGGTGAGACCACGTTCGTCCGGATGACGGACGACCTGTCGACCGTCGAGCTGTGGGCCGACGGCGCGCCGACCGAGCTGACCCTCGACCAGCCGCTCGCGGTCTACGACGCGAGCACGCTCGCCACCGCCGTCGACGAGACCGGCAAGCGCTGGGTCGGCCTGGTGATCGATCCGGTCAACCCCGCCGCGGTGAAGCGCAAGAAGGCCGACGTCGCGTACCTCGATCTGTTCGCCGTCGATGGCAGCAAGGCCACGCGCGTCGCCCGCATGCTCGTCACGCCCAAGAAGAAGTACCGCTGGGGCGTCGCCGCCAGTCGCTGGTGGGTCGTCGAGCGCTCGCTCGGCTTCGACCGCGGCGGCACGTCGGTGACGGTGTTCGGCCTGGGCGGCTGAGACACCGTCCGCGCCGCAGCGCCCGCGCGGGTCAGTGCGCGAGCCAGTCGAACGGATTGGTGTCGGGCGCCGGCGCCGGGCCGATCGTCGGCGCGGTGTCGTCGATCCCGGTGAGATCGACCCGCAGGCTCGGCGGCGGCATCTGCGACTGCGGCAAGGGCTCGGGCTCCGGGAGCCGATCGAGCGGCCCGGGCTGCACGCTCACCTGCGGTTCGGGCTCGACCCAGGGCGAGACCGTCGGCTGCGGATCCCACGGCGACGGCGCGACGCTCACCTGGGGTGGCGCGAGCGAGGGCACCGGTTCATCGCCAAGCCCATCGGGAAACTTCACGCCGAGCGTCATGTGATCCCTCCTCCCGCACTCGATCCGCGCGGCTCGCGCGGATCCCGGCCTCAGACCGCTTCGCGCACGAACAGCAGGTACTGATCCTCGAGGTCGTCGACCTCCATCGGCCGGCCGCAGCGCGGGCACGGCGTCGACGGGAGCTTGCCGCCGTTGGCGCGGCAGGCCGCGGTCTCGAACAGCTGATCGACCTGCTCGTCGCACTCGCCGCAGGTCATCGGCGCGAAGAACGACTCGAGCGTGCCGTGGCCGAGGAAGCCCGTGACCATGTTGCACTGATCGATCACCGGCGAGGGCGCCTGGGCGAAGGTCAGCACGACATCGCGCGGCACCTTGCGGACCGCGTCCATCCAGGCGCGCACCCCGAACGAGTTGATGCGCCGCACGCCCTTGAGGTTGACGCGCACCGGGCGACCGCCGAGCGTCGACAGGAGCGCGAGATCGGCGTTCTCGTCGACGACGCCCGAGACCGAGACCTGGTCGATGCCGTCGCGCTCGACGACCTCGATCGTGAAACTGCTGCGACCGGCCACGACTACTCCTGCGCGCCGCCGCCCGGACGCGGCGTGTCGGTGATGAAGATGTGGAAGGACTTCGGCGCCTGCCGGAACCGCTTCATGCTGAGCCGCAGGTCGATCAGGCTGATGACCTCGGTGCGAACCCCGGGATCGATGTTGATCACGAATTTCGACAGCGACTGGAACACGCGGAACAGGCCGATGCCGGCGCCGCCCGACGCGTCCGAGAACTGATCGGGCCCCTTCACCAGGCAGCGGTTCAGGTAGCTGACCACCGTCTCCTGGGTGAGCGAGCCGAACGGATCGATCTGCGCGACCGCGATGTAGTCGCCGTCGCACGCGAACTGCAGCTCGCCCGCCTCGTGCGGCTCGAGGATCACCGGCTCGCGCCGGCTGCGCTTGGCGTACTTGGGCTCGCCGGTCTCGGTCCGCGGCGCGTTGTAGATCGCGTTGGTGACGAGCTCGTCGACGATCGTCTCGATCAGCTCGACGACGCGCTCGTTGCAGCCCAGCGACTGCGCGTACTGCGCGACCTGCTGGATGTAGTCCTGCTTGTCGCGCGAGTCGAGGATCTTCACCGACAGCGGCTCGACGCCCCACAGCAGGTACTTCTGCAGGCCGAAGAGATCGCCGCGCAGGAGCTTCTCCGCGGTGATGATCAGCTCGTCGGGCTCGAGCGGCTCGTCGTTCTTGGCGATGACGTTCCGCAGGAACCGATGGCTGGCCATCAGCGGCAGGTAGTCCTCGGTCGGCGCGGTCGAGTGCAGCACCAGCTTCGGGCGCGGCCCATCGATCTTCTCGAGGCGCTCGACCCACCGCGGCTCGTCGCGCAGCGGCGGATCGTAGTTGATCATGATGAGATCCCAGCCGTCGGCGTCGAGCTTGACCATGAGGTCGTCGGCGTCGTTGGCAGAGACGACCACGGACCCGGTGGCCGCGAGCGCGCGCTCGGCGACGCGACGGGCCCGCGGATCCGGATCGTAGAACAGGATGCGTTTGCCTCTCATGTCGCGATGACCAGGGACCATACGTTAGCAGAAAGTCCCGCGCGGTTCACCGATCGGTGGGAGGTGTGGGTTCGCATCCGCTCAACGCCCATCACACCTGCGGGGTGTGGACCGTCGCGGCGACCTTCACACCACTGGGGTGTTTCGGACCGGCGTGAGACTCCGTATAGTCGCCGGACCAGTTGGCAGTATCCGACGACAACCGGGAGGGTGCGCCAGGGGACGAATCGGCGCGGAACGACCAGCCCACGGCGCCACTGCGCGCCACGGTGTTGTGCGTCGACGACGAGCCCATGAACCTCGAGCTCCTCGAGCGCTCGCTGCGGCGGCGCTTCGAGGTGGTCGCGGTGAGCGCCCCGGAGCGCGCCGTCGAGATCCTCCGCACCCGCGACGACATCGCGGTCGTGCTGTCCGACTTCCGGATGCCGGGCATGACCGGCGCCGAGCTGCTCGCGATCGCCGGGCGCATCCGGCCCGACACCCGCCGCGTGCTGGTCACCGGCTACGCCGACGGTGACAACCTGCTGGCCGCGATCAACAGCGGCCAGATCCACTACGTCGTCAAGAAGCCGTGGCGCCACCCCGAGCTGCACCAGCTGCTCGATCAGCTGGTGCGCGCGTTCGAGCTCGAGCGCGAGAACCGCACGCTCACCGAGCGCCTGCTCGCGGCCAACGGCCAGCTCGCCGCCAAGGAGCGCTTGCTCGAGCGCGCGCTCGACGAGCGCGGCCGCGATCTGGTCGTCGCCAACGCCGAGCTCGAGCGCATCAACCGCGAGCTCGAGGTGCTGTCGTACAAGGACAGCCTCACCGGCCTCTACAACCATCGCGCGTTCCGCGAGCGGCTCGGCGAGGAGGTCGCGCGCGCCCAGCGCTACGCCCAGCCGCTGTCGCTGTTGCTCGTCGACATCGACGGCTTCGCCGCGGTCAACCACGACCTCGGCTACCAGCTCGGCGACGAGGTCCTGCGCCGGGTCGCGGTCATCCTGGGCTCGGTCGAATCGCTCGGCCGGGTCCGGGCGTCGGACGTCGCCGCGCGGTTCGCCGGCGAGGAGTTCGCGATCATCCTGCCCGAGACCCACAAGGCCGGCGCGGTGACCAAGGCGCTGCGCCTGCGCGACGCCGTCGGCAAGGCCGATCTCCCGGGCGGCCGCACGCTGACGATCAGCCTCGGCGTGGCCAGCTTTCCCGACGACGCCGAGTCGGCCGACGGCCTGGTCGACGCGGCGGCCGCGGCGATGCGCGGCGCCAAGCGCGGCGGCACCGGCCGCGTGCACTTCTTCTCGCCCTCCGATGGCAACGGCCCGTCGCCCGCCGACGCGACGACGATCGGCGCGAGCCCGCCGCTCGGCGAGCTCGATCGCTACCGCCCGTACCACGAGCGGATGGGCGAGATCATCGGGTTCCTGCAGCGCGACCGCTCGCTGACCTGCCTGATGGTCGATCTCACGCGCCTGTCGCGCATCGAGGTCGAGCTCGGGGTCCAGCACCACGCCGAGGTCTTCGATCGCGCCGGGCGCTCGCTCGATGCGCTCCGCGGCGAGCTGCTGCGCCCGACCGATCTGATCTGCCGGACCAGCGACGACGACGCGTACATGGTGATCCTGTCGCCGCGCGACGGGCAGAGCCAGGGCGAGCTCGATCGGCTGGGCTCGTCGGTCGAGGCCGCGGTCGAGGCCGCGCTGACCCCGGCGGTGCGCGAGCTCCTGCGCGACACGCCGCGCATCACCGTCGGCGCGGCCCGCGTCATCGGCAACACGATGCTGCGCCCGGAGCGCCTGGTCGCGCGCCTGGTCAACGAGGCCACCGCGTCGGCGCGGCTGGGGCGCGAGCGCGCGGCGCAGCGCGATCGCTCGGTCCTGCAGGACATCATCCTCGGCGACGGCCTCACGCCGGTCTACCAGCCGATCGTCCACATGCAGACCGGCGAGATCTTCGGCTTCGAGGCGCTGACCCGCGGGCCGCGCCACACCTCGATGGAGTCGCCGGCGACCCTGTTCGCCGTCGCCGACGAGGTCGACCTGACCTTCGAGCTCGATCGCGCGTGCTTCCGCGGCGCCTTGCGCGGCGCGGTCGGCCTCGAGCCGATCCACCGGCTGTTCGTGAACCTCTTGCCGCTGTCGTTCTACGACACCGCGTTCATCGAGATCGAGATCTCGCGCCTGCTCGAGGCCGCCAACCTCACGCCGGCCAACATCGTCTTCGAGATCACCGAGCGCCTCGCGATCGAGAACTTCACGTCGTTCCGCCGCGCGCTCGCGACCTACACCGCGATGGGCTTCGGCGTGGCGATCGACGACGTCGGCACCCGCCACTCGAACCTCGAGACGGTGATGGCGCTGCGGCCGCACTTCATCAAGATCTCGGACGTGCTGACCCGCGGCGTGGCGCGCTCGACGGTGAAGCGCGAGATGCTGCGCTCGCTCGGCCACATCGCCGAGGCGATCGACGCGGTGATCGTCGCCGAGGGCATCGAGGGCGCCGACGATCTGCACGCGCTCCACGAGCTCAACATCGGCTACGGCCAGGGTTACTTTTTCGCGCGGCCGGGGCCGCCGTTCCCGCGGCTGCGGGCCAGCGTGCGGCGCGCGATCCGCACCCTGAGCAGCGGCTCGCGCGCGCCGATCGCGGCGCCGCCCGCCGACTACGATGACGAGGGCGACGTGCGCGAGGCGCCGCCGCTCGAGATCGACGCCCGCGAGCACGCGGACATCGCGGCGGGCTCGGGCGAGTTCCTGATGCCGCGCGAGGTCCACGACGAGCGCGAGGAGCCGACCGTGCTGGCGGTGCCGCGCCGGATGGTCCGCGCGACCGCGCCCCAGCCGCCCGCACCCCCACCGCTACCCGGCGACGCCGACGACGAGGCCTTCGAGGAGGGCTTCGAGGTCACGCGGCCCCATCCCGCGCTCGGCACCTGGGTGCCGCTGCGCGACGAGTTCAGCGACGGTGAGGCGCCGCTCCTGGATAGCCTGCGCGCCGAAGCGAGCGAAGTCGATGGCGCAGAGCCGCGCAACGGACCCGGGGGCGATCTAAACTAGCCGTGGGGTGACGGCATGAGCATGGACCGCGCGACCTTCCACAAGCTCCTGGCATTCGGCATCGAGCGAGGGGTCTCGGACATCCACTTCGAGGTCGGCTACCCGCCGCACTATCGACTGCATGGCGAGCTGCTCGGCGCGATCAAGGTGCCGCCGCTGACCGCCGCGGATAGCGAGGCCATCGCCCAGATGATCCTCGACGACCGCGGCACCAAGATCGACTTCACGCGGCCGTTCGGCGAGATCGACGTCTCGTACTCGGTCGCGGCGCGCGGTCGGTTCCGCGCGTCGATCTTCCGCCAGCGCGGCACCGTCGGCATCGTGATGCGGCTCATCCCGATCACCGTGTCGAGCATCGAGCAGCTCAACCTGCCGCCGGTCGTCGCCGAGATCGCCGACACGCGGCGCGGCATGGTCCTCGTCACCGGTGCCACGGGCAACGGCAAGACGTCGACGATGGCCGCGATGATGCGCTACATCAACGAGACCCGGCACGCGCACATCATCACGATCGAAGATCCGATCGAGTACCTGTTCGAGCCGCAGAAGTGCATGATCATCCAGCGCGAGGTCGGCTCTGACACCGAGAGCTATCACGGCGCGTTGATCGCGGCGATGCGCCAGGATCCCGACGTCATCATGGTCGGCGAGATCCGCGACAAGGAGACCGCCGCGACCTGCCTCAAGGCCGCGGAGACCGGCCACCTCGTGCTGTCGGCGATCCACACGCCCGACGCGATGTCGACGATCCAGCGCTACATCGGCCTGTTCGAGCCCGACGCGCAGGATGTCGTGCGCGATCGCCTGGGCGACTGTCTCCAGGCGGTCGTGTCGCTGCGGCTCCTCGCCGGCAAGGAGGGCCGCAAGCGCCTCCCCGCGGTCGAGATCCTCCGCGTCACGCGCTCGATCCGCGAGTGCATCCGCACCGCCGGGCGCATCAACGAGATCCCCGAGCTGATCCGCAAGGGCCGCGATCTGTACTCGATGCAGCTGTTCGACCAGCACCTGCTCGACCTGGTCAACGCCGGGCTCATCAGCATGGAGACCGCGGTCTACGCCTCGTCGAACCCGGAAGAGTTCGAGCGCTCGCTGCGCATCGAGTAGCGGCTCAGCGGCTGTCATCCTTTCGGATGACAGCCTCCTTTCGATCGATCGGCCCGCGCGAGGACGCGCAGCCCGATCCGGACCCTGAACCGCCTCGCTTCGCTCGGCTCAGAGCAGGAAGTCGAAGGCGCCGAGCCAGTCCGGCGCCGGCGTGGTGCACGGGAAGCCGCCCGGCGCGGGCTCGGGCCACGGCTGCGTGCAGGGGAAGCCGCCCGGTGAGGGCGCGGGCATCGGGGGCTCGGTGCACGGATAGGTGCCGCCGGGCACCGGCTCGGGCTCGAGCCAGGGAAACGGCGAGGGCGCCGGGTCGGGGCCTTCCGTCGTCCAGATGTCCGGCACCGAGGGCGCCGGTTCCTCGGTCCAGTCGAGCGGCGACGTGTCGGCCCACGGCGGCACGAACGGGATCGACAACGGATCCACCTCGTCGCCGAGCCCGAAAGGATTCGAGGCGCGCTGCTTCGCCTCCTCCACCATCTTCCTGGTCAACCGGATCGCTCCCATCGTGGACATGCGGGGACAGCACCACCTCGCAACGGATGTGACGACGAACGAGCAGCCCGCTATCCGAGGCGGGCTTCGCCGCTCGAAAATCCCGGGCGGACACCGGCCGGAAAATCCGGTTGCACGAAATCGACGCTGGGAACTGCTGATATCACAGCGCTTTTTCTGGAACCGATCGAAGAAGCCGCTGTCTAGTAGGCAAGCGCGATTCGCCAGAGCGAGGCGAGCGCGGGCGTCGCGAGGTTGCGATGCGCCAGGTGGCACTTCTGCCGCACGGCTACAGCTCTGCCCGGAGATTCCTATGTCGCACACGAACCCAGATCCCGTCACGACCAACGTCGCTGTCGAGGTCACCGCCACTTTCGGTGACTCGGTGGTGGGCGTGCGCCACGCAATCGACCCGCGCGGTGGGGCCACCTCGATCAAGACCCGCGCGCTGCTCGCGTTCGGCGCGGTCGCGGTGTCGGGTGCAGCGCTCGGCTTCATCGTCGCGGCGAAGGTCGCCGCCGACAACGCCCGCGCGCACGACGCGCTGATCGCGCGCGGCAAGCCGGAGTGGGCGTTCCGCCCGGAGACGCTGCCGCGCTCGGCCGATCTCGGCTTCGCGCTCGGCGGTGGCCTCGGCCTCGCCGCGATCCTGTGGGGCCTGTCGCGCCGCCGTGACGAGCGCCAGAGCCCGCGCGTCCGCATCGGCAGCGGCGCTGGCGTCGACTTCGCCGCGCCCGCCGCGCCGTCGGTCGACTTCGATCTGATCGCGCCCACCGCTGGCGCCGATGGCTTCCAGCTCAACCTCGGTGGCCAGCTCGCGGCCGAGACCGCGATCGGCGCGCCCCGCGCGATCACCGAGTCGACCGTCGCGATCACCGCCGGCACGCGGCTGCGCGTCCGCTGCGGCGCGGTCACCTTCCATGTCGCCGGTGTGGCCGCGCCGGCGCGCCAGACCGCGGCGCTGTTCGCCTCGATCGATCGCCGCGTGGCCTCGTACTTCGCGGGCTCGCTCGCCGCGCACGCCGCGCTGCTGCTGCTCCTGCGCTCGATCCCGCCCGACGCCGAGAACGTGCCGGCGGAGATGAGCGCCGCGGAGGAGGCCGGGATGCGGTTCGCGTCGATCGCCAACGAGGACAAGAAGCCCGACCCGATCACCCCCTCGGACGGCGAGTCCAACGGCGGCACCGATCACCCCGGCATGGTGGCGATGGCCCAGCCCGAGGGCGCGGTCGGCGCGCCCAACCAGCACAACGAGAACCCGGCGAAGTTCAAGTCGACCGGCGAGATGACCCGCGATCGCGCGATCGCCGAGGCGCGCCGCGCCGGCGTGCTCGACCTCTTCACCGGCGACCAGGCGATGGCGATGATCGGCAACGACAGCCTGAGCGCGGGCTTCGACGAGCTCGACCAGATGGGCTCGTACGACGGCAACGGCGACGGCGTGCCCGACGGCAGCTTCGGCAAGGGTCGGCGCGGCATCGGCCCCGGTGGCGGCACCGTCGTCGCTGGCGACTACCACACGATCGGCAACGGCCAGCCCGGCGGTGACGAGTTCGCGTTCCCCGGCAACGGCAAGTGCGCGGCGGGTCGGATCTGCAAGGGTGGCGGCCGCCCGCCGGTCTCGCCGCCGGTCAAGCCCGGCAAGCCGATCATCAGCGACGACAACATCGGCGCCATCGTCCAGCGGTACATCAAGCGCTACAAGGATCGCATCGGCTACTGCTACGAGCGCGCCCTGCTCGGCAACGGCGAGCTCGCCGGCACCGTGACCGTGGCCTTCGTCATCGACGCGGCCGGCCAGGTGCTCAGCTCGAACGCGACCGGCGTCGACGGCGACCTCGACCAGTGCGTGGCCAGCGTGGTCTCGGGCATCAAGTTCCCGCGCCTCGCCGACAGCGGCACCTTCCAGGTTCGCTACCCGTTCATCCTGACCAAGCCGAACAAGTGACCGTTCGCGGCGAACATCGCTGACATGACGAAGGGCGACCCTCACCGGGTCGCCCTTCTCGCGTTTCGGGGCAGCGATTCGTCAGCGCAGCCGCTCGAGGATCTCCTCGCGGGTCGCCACGCCCTTCTCGACCAGCAGGCCGAGCACCTTGCGCAGCACATCCTCGTCGCGCGCGACCAGCGCCTCGAGCTTCGAGATGCGGTCCTGCAGCGCGGTGATCTCCGCGTCGCGGTTGTGGCGCGGCTGCGGCTGCGGCAGCCCGAGCTCGGCGGCGCGGGCCACCGACTGGGTCGCGCCCTGCGCCGAGGCCGCCGGCGCGCCGAACGGCGGCGGATAGGTCCCGCCGCGCACGACCTCCATCGGCTTGCCCGGATCCGAGTCGAGATCCATCGTCGACGCCGACTGCGTCCGCATGCCCTGGGTCGAGCTGAAGCCGCGCCCGTAGTAGCGCGCGATCGCGCGCTCGATCGTCTTGGGCCCGGCGAGGTACGCGCGCACGTTGAGCTGGGTGCGGATGCGCAGCTCGTCGACGATCCCGAGGTTGGTCGGATCGGTCATCGCGACGTCGAGGAACTTCATCGGCTGCGCGAACGGGATCAGGCTCTGCTGCTCGGCGAGATCGGCCGGCACCAGATCGATCACCGCCTGCGGGATCTCCATGCGATCGAGATCGACCGTCTGGATGCCGAGCTGGCGCGACAGCGTGGTGACCAGGGTCTCCTCGGTCACCAGCTTCATGTCGATGAGCACGCGGCCGAGGTGGCCACCCCATCGCCGCTGCTCGACCAGCGCGGCGCGCAGGCCGGTCTGATCGATCACGCCCGCCTCGAGCAACATTTCGCCTAGCTTCTTGCGCGCCATCGCGATTCCTCGTCGAGCTACGGCGCGACCACGACGGTCGCGGTGCCGGTGTCGGCCAGCGTGGCGAGGAACTTCGCCGACTGGACCTGGGCGGCGGGCACGTCGAACACCACGAAGTGGCCGTCCGAGCCCGCGGACTGATCGTACTGGAGGAGCGTCGCCGTCGTGCCATCGAGGTTGTCGGTGACCGGCGCGGTCTTCATCGTGCGGCCGCGCAGCACCAGCCCCTCGAGCGCGCTCCTGGTCGGCCCGACCTGATCGACGCCGATCGACACCGCGAAGCCCTCGATCGTCGGGTTGGGCGCGTAGTGGTCGACGAAGCCCTCGGTCTGGAAGATCGGCTTGGGCGCCAGCGGCGCGCCATCGGGGCCGTTGACCGGACGCCGCACGAGCAGCGGCCCGTAGTTGGCGGCGTCCGAGCGCTCGATCCAGGTCTGGAGCAGCGCGAGGATCGGGTTGAACTCGTCGAGTGGCTGGTCGCGGATCACCGCCATCACGACCTGCGTCACGTCGACCGGCTCGGTCTTGGTGAGCAGCGCGTCGTACAGGAGCGCGCCGGCGCCCGACAGGATCGCGCCCTTGACCTCGGGCTCGTAGGCCAGGAACGGCGGGCCGGTGAGCCCGCCCTGCGAGTGGCCGAAGAAGTAGATCTTGGTCTTGTCGAAGGTGATCGTGCGCCCCGGATCGGGATCCGCGGGCGGCTCGACCAGCTCGAAGCCCTGCACCAGGCGCAGGACCGAGTAGTCGTCGGCGGCGCCCTGGATCGCGTTGTCGCGACCGGCGAGCGGGTTGGTGAAGTTGAAGAAGTCGAGCTCGGGGTTGCCGCCCGGGTTGCGCGGGCCGTGCAGCACCTGATCGATCGAGATCGTGGCGATGCCCTCGGCGGCGAGCCGCGAGGCGGTGCCGTCGTTGATGAACGAGTGGTAGCTGCCGCCGGTGCCGTGGGCGTAGATCGCGATCGGCCAGCCGTTGGTCGGCGCGGTGCCCGGCGGGATCGTGAACGCGACCCGCAGGTCCTCCATGCGCTGCACCGTCGGCAGGCCGTCGGTGCCGAGCACGATGTTGCCGCCGGTGTCGTACGGCACCGTGCCGACCTGGAAGTTCGGCGCGGGGAAGCTGCCGTCGTAGGCGAGGTACGAGCTGGTCGCGGCGATGCGGTGCACGCCGGTCGCGATCGGCGCGTCGAGCGTCCAGACCTTCGCGCGCAGCTTGCCCATGATCTCGGTAGCGTGCTGGGTCGTGAAGACCGCGGCGGTGACGACGTCGGTGCGCTCGTCGCCGCCGGCTTCATCGAGGTACGCCCACAGCGGCGCGTACACCGTCTGGGCCCACGCCAGCTTCGCGTCGCCGGGCACCGCCGTGCCGCGGATCGCCGCGAACGCGTCGTCGGCGGCGATGCTGCTGCCATCGGCGGCCTTCACGCGATCGGTGACGACCAGCGCGTAGGTGGTGGCCTCGTCGAGCGGGAAGCCGGGAAAGGGCAGGGCCGCGAGCCAGTTGGTGCCGATCGCCTCGCCGGCGGTCGGCTCGAACCGGAACTTCAGCGGCGTGCGCTGGCCCTTGTCGGGCGAGTCGGGATCGATGTTGACCAGGTACACCGACGCGCCATCGGCGGCGCTCGCCGCGGGATCGGCCGGCAGCGACGCGGGATCGATCGCGTCCGAGAACCGCGCGTAGGTGCAGGCGTTCAGGCCCCAGCCGTCGAGGTTGGCGGCGACCGCGTCGGCGTACTTGCCGACCAGCACGTTGGGCCGCGGGAACTCGCTCATGTCGAGCGAGCCGTCGTCGTGGCGGCGCAGATCGTTGGGGAACGGCAGCTCGTAGAACTCGGTCGGCGGCGAGGTGCTACCGGGGACCGCGAACATCGCGGTGGTGGCGGGCGCGCTGTCGCCACCGCACGCGGCGAGCGCGAGCAAGCTGCCGCCGAGGATGGCGCGGACGGATCGAGGCAAGGCCATGGTCAAAACCTGAAGCTGAGAGCGAAGGCCGCGATCCCGCCAATACCCATCCCCAGGGCGGCCCCGGCGCCAGCGTACCCCAGGTCACGTTTTTCCGTCCGGAAGAAGTAGGCGGCGGTGCCACCTGCGATCACCGCGCCGCCGATCAGCAACAGGCCTGCGCGCCGGCTCGCGCGCTTGCCGCGGTTGAGGCCTGGATCTGCCGCGCCCTTCGACGGCCGCGGCAGGGCCCTGGTCGGCGCATCGTTTGCGCCGTTGACCAGGCCGATCGTATCGAGCGCCGCGGTGTCGAGCGCCTCGGTGAGCGTGCACACGTCGCAGTGATCGGCGACCTGCGCGACCACGCTGCCGGTCGTGGTCTCGACCAGCGTCACCACGAACCGGTAGCTCGAGCCGGTCCCCTCGAAGTACGCGTCGACGATCAGGTCGGCGTTGGTCTGGCGCTTGACCTCGGCGAGGCACGGGCCGAACACGCAGCCCTCGCTCCACGAGCTGCCGGCGAGGATCTCGCGCATGCGCTTGCGGGTCGCGACCCAGTACTCGGTCGAGCTGAGGCCGTCCTCGATGCCGACCTCGAACTTCTCGGCGGCCGTCGAGGACACGCCGTCGACGCGGACCTCGAGCACGCCGACGATCTTGCGATGGCCCGCGGGCGGCGCGGGCTTCGCCGCGGGCTTCGGCGCCGGCGTCTCGGCGCTGACCGTCGGTGCGCCGGTCATCATCGCCGCCGCGATCACCGCGCTCGCGACCGCGGCGGGACGGCTCACGCTTCGTCGATCTGACCGATGAACCGCTTCATGAGCCCATCGATCATCAGGTTGCGCTCGCCGGGCCCATGCTTGCCATCCCGCCACCCTGCGTGGATCGCGTCGTAGGCCTTGTGGGTGTCGGCGATCGTCGTCTTGTAGACGCTCACCTTCTTGATGATGTCCTTCTGGTTCCTGATGAAATACGACACCATCGACGCGCCCGCGGCGACGCCGAGGATCATGCCGAGCGGGCCGCCCAGCGCGTAGCGAAACCCGACCCGCAGCGCGACCGCGGCGGCCGCGCCGATCGCGACTTTCTTGGTGCCCGAACCGTCGACGACCGAGTCCTTCGCCAGCGCGAACGAGGTCTGTCCCGCGCCGATCAGGAGCGCGATGAAGTTGCCCTTCCGGGTCTTCCAGCCGCGGTCGTAGTACTCGCGGATGGCTTGTTTGAGGAACGCATCGAAGTCGGCGTAGATGCCACCTTCGGGCGACGTCGCACGCTCGGTCGATTCCGCACTCACCCGGTGAGCATAGCACCCTCGCGCGCCGCGCGTCGGAACGGCTCGATCGAGGCTCGATCGAGGCTCGCGTTGACACCCGTCAGTCGGTCGCACATCTTCAACGACATGCGCCGCACCGCTCCGGTCGGGGTCTTCCTCGCCGTGTTCCTGTCTGCGGGGCTCGCCCGCGCCGATCTCGCCTCCGGTCGCGACAAGCTGATCGCCGGTGACTACAAGGCCGCGATGGCCGAGCTCGGCAAGGTCACCGGCAAGGACCGCGCGGCCGCGCGCCTCCTGCTCGCCGAGGCCCAGACCGTGCTCGGCGACTACACGACCGCCGAGGCCACCGCGACCGCGCTGGTCAAGGACAAGGATCCCAAGGTCGCCGCGGCCGCGCGCGTGCGCGTCGCCGAGATCCAGCGGCTGACCGGCCGCGCGACCACCGCGCGCGCCGATCTCGAGGCGCTGGTGAAGAGCGCGCCCGATGATCGCGCGGCGCGCCACCTGCTCGCGGTCATCGCGTACGAGGCCGGCGATCTGCCCGCCGCCAAGAAGCTGTTCCAGCTGTCGATGGACGAGTTCGACGCCAAGAAGATCGATCTCGAGGACGGCGCCCAGCTCTACTACCTCGCCGAGGCCGCGCGCTACACCGCGCAGTTCGACTTCGCCAACGACTCGTACCACGCGGCCACCTCGAAGGACCCGACCTTCATCGAGGCCGGGCTGGCGTGGGCCGATCTGTTCTCGCGCAAGTACGCCGCCGAGCTCGCCGAGCAGACCCTCGAGGAGGTCTTCAAGGTCAACCCGAACCACCCCGACGCGCACGCGGCAATGGCCGAGGTCGTCCTCGACAATCGCTACGATCTGCCGGCGGTCCAGAGCCACCTCGACAAGGCGCTGGCGCTCAACCCCAAGAACCAGCGCGCGCTGCTCGTGCGGGCCTCGGTGCAGATCGATCAGAACCAGTGGGACGCGGCGAAGGCCACGCTCAACCAGGTGCTGGGCATCAACCCGCAGTCGGCCGAGGCGATCGCGCTACTCGCGACCGTCGCGTGGCTGCGCGACGACACCGCCGAGTACGAGGCGCAGCGCAAGAAGGTGCTCGCGATCAACCCGGTCTACGCCCGCATGTACGAGCTGATCGGTCGCTCGGCGGTGCGCGAGCACCGGTACGTCGAGGCGATCGACATCGAGAAGCAGGCGGTCGCGCTGGCCCCCGACGACTACGAGGCGATGGCCGAGATCGGCATGGGCTACCTGCGGCTCGGCGAAGAGAAGGCCGGCATGGTCTGGCTCAACAAGGCCTGGTCCGGCGACCAGTACAACGTCCGCACCAAGAACACCCTCGAGCTGTTCGAGGAGACGATCCCCAAGGACTACACCTTCAAGGACGGGCCGATCTTCCGGTTCCGCCTGCCGCGCGAGGAGGCGCCGGTCCTCGATCGCTACATCCGCCCGACCCTCGAGACCGCGTTCAAGGACATGGTGAAGCGCTACGGCTTCACGCCCAAGACCCCGGTCGTGATCGAGCTGTACACCGAGAAGGACGACTACTCGATCCGCACCGTCGGCCTGCCCGATCTCGGTGCGCTCGGCGTGTGCTTCGGCCAGGTCATCACCGCGATGTCGCCCTCGAACGGCGACATCAACTGGGGCATGGTGCTGTGGCACGAGCTGGCCCACGTCTTCGCGATCCAGCTGTCGAACTCGCGCGTGCCGCGCTGGTTCACCGAGGGCCTGTCGGAGTACGAGACGCTCATCCACGATCCGTCGTGGCGGCGCGAGAACGACTCGGACGTCTACGGCGCGGTCGCCAACGGCACGCTGCCGTCGGTGGCGACGCTCAACTACGAGTTCATGCAGCCCGATCAGCAGGGCGTGATCGTCGCGTACTTCCTGTCGGCGGTGACCGTCGAGTACATCGCGCAGACCTACGGCTTCCCCAAGATCGTCCAGGCGCTGAAGCTGTTCGGCAAGGGCAAGGAGACGCCCGAGGTGATCCAGACGATCACCGGCAAGTCGGTCGCGCAGTTCGACAAGGAGTTCCGCGCGTACCTCGATCTCCGGCTCGCGCCGTGGAAGGGCACCTTCCGGCTGCCGACCAAGGGCTACGACGATCTGACCGCGCTCGAGATCGCGCGCGACGCGGCCCCGAAGGACGCCGACAAGGCCGCCGCGGTCGCGCTCGGCAACTACTACGCCGGCGACGCCGACGCGACGGTCGCCGCCGCCAAGGCCGCGCTCGCCCTCGACGCCAAGCAGCCGATCGCGCGCTACGTGCTCGCCGAGGCGCTCCTGCGCGGCGGCGACAGCGACGGCGCCAAGGCGCTCTACGTCGGGCTGGTCAACGACGGCCACGACAGCTTCGACGTGCGCGCGCGGCTCGCGCAGATCGCGGCCAGCGAGAAGGATCAGGCCGGCGTCGAGAAGCAGCTGTGCGCCGCCAAGAAGCTCAACCCCGAGTCGAGCTTCCCGTACGACGAGCTCAAGAACCTCTACGAGAAGACCAACCGCAACGCCCAGGCGCTGGTCGAGCTCGAGCACTACGTCTTCCTCGAGCAGATGCAGCTCGCGCCGCTGAAGGAGCTGATGGACGGCTACGCCGCGCTCAACCGCTGGGACAAGGTCCGCACCTACGGCGAGATGGCGACGTTCGTGAACCCCGCCGATCCCGGCGTGCTCATGGGCCTGGCCAAGGCCTACCTCGAGCTCAAGGACGGCCAGAAGGCGCTCTTCACCTACGACACCGTGTTGCTCGCGACCCCGCCGCCGCGCCGCCCCGCGCTCGCGCATCTCGGTCGCGCTCGCGCCTACGTGCTGCTCGGCCAGAAGGCCAAGGCCAAGCAGGCGCTCGCGCAGGCGATGAAGACCGAGCCCGAGAACGCCGAGGTCGTCGAGCTGAAGAAGCAGCTGCCGTAGCTACAGCCCGCTGGTCGGCGCGAAGCGCAGCTGCATCGTCGATGGCTCGAACATCCAGGCCGTGCCGCCGAGCACGGTCGCGCTGCTGATCGGCGCCGTCAGCGTGGTGCGCATCGCGCGCGTGTCGGCGTTCCAGGTGTGGCCCACGCCGATCGCGATGTGGCTCGCGGCGTCCTCGAACAGGATGCGCTCGCCGAACTTGCCCTTCACGACCTGCAGGTCGCTGGTATCGACGAGGAGGTGCGCGTAGTGGAGGTGGCCGTCGGCCGACAGCGTCACCCCGCGCTGCGACGTGTCCGCTTGCATCGACACCGGATCCTCATGGCTGTACCCGTTCGAGTCGACGATCCCGAACGCGCCGTCGAAGACCCCGAGCGCGGTGACGTGCCCGGGCATGCCCTGCTCGCCGATGTACAGGATGCGGTCGTCAGAGGTGAGCTCCAGATCACCCTGGTAGCCGGAGAAGCCCACGAGCGCGGTATCATGCCCGCTCGTGAGGTCCACGCGGTGGATCGCCGAGATCTGATCCTGTTGCACGTAGAACGCTTCCCCGCGGGTCGAGACCTCGATGGCGTAAGGATCGGTGAACGTCCGGATCATGCGCACGATGGCGAGCGTGTCGGGATCGATGCGGGTGACCTGGTGATCCGGTGAATGCCCGACGACCAGCGTCGTGCCATCGGCCGAGAGATCCAGATCGGTCGCGTCACTCGACAGCGAGATCGACGTGACCTCGTGGGTCTTGCCATCGAGGACGATGACCGTCGCCCCGGCGACGCCGTACACGCGGCACCGCTCGGGATCCGCGACCAGCTTCAGCACCGGCGTGGTCATCGCGAGGCTGCCGCCGCCGTCGACGAGCTCGCCACACGCGAGGTCCTTCGGGGCATCGGGCGCGGCGTCGACCGGCGCCGGCGGCGCATCGGCGAGCGGCTGGCTCGAGCCTCCACAGCCGAGCCAGTATGCGGCGAGGAGCAGCGCGAGGCCCCTCACGGGATCACGCTCGTCGTGGGAAAGCAGTCGTGGGTCGCGTCGGGGCCGCAGCGCCCCCACGCGGCCTGCCCGGCGTCGATGTTCAGGAGGCGGTAGGCCTCGGTGAACGTGCCGTTGTCGTTGCGCGCGATGACCAGCGAGTTGGTGTTGTTGTCGATCGCGCCGTACGTGACGTCGAGATCGCCATCGCCGTCGTAGTCGCCGAAGCTGCTCACGCACGCGGGGAACGTCGCGGCGAGCACGTAGCCGGTCGGGTCGCGACGATAGAGCGCACCGGTCGGGCTCGCGGACGGCCCGACGCAGAGCGCGACATCGGCATCCCCGTCGCCGTCGACGTCGGCCCAGCTGTAGGCGAGCCCGGCGTCCGCAGGCTGGGGAACGGTGAAGTCCACGAACGCGGTGCCGTTCCAGCGCAGACCGCGGAGCTCGAGCGGGGCGGCGTTGCCGTGCGAGACCACCATGACCAGCTCGTCGCCAGCGCAGCCATCGAGCTCGACCCAGGCCAGCGCGTAGACATCTGCGGTGATGGTCGCCTTCTCGCTGAACTGGCCGCCGACGTTGCGATAGACGTGAACGGTCCCCGTCTCCTGGAGCGCGATGTCATCGTCGCCATCGTGATCGGCGTCGCCGCGAGCCAGGTAGTACGCGCTGTTGGTTCCGGCGGTCATCGACCAGCAGTCCGAGAGCGTGGTGCCGTTGCTGCACTTCACCCGCGCCGTCGTGTTCACGTCGAACCAGAGGTCGTCCTGACCGTCGCTGTCCGCGTTCAACCAGGTCATCGAGTCCGGGACGCTCACGGGCAGCTCTTGCTGAAACGCCAGGCCCGCGCCGTGATCGCCGAACACCCGCGCGCCGCCGATGCCGCTATCGCCTAGTTCGAGCCACGAGCTGGCGACCTCGTCGACGCCGTCGCCGTCGGCGTCGCCCCACGCGACCTGCGTGAAATGCGCGATGCCAGGCTCGCGCAGGATCGGGCGAAAGGCCCCCGTGCGCTCGACGAACACGGCCAGCTCGCCGCGGCCGCGGACCGCCAGCGCGTGTCGCGCCGGTGGCCGCGGCGCTGCGATCGGCACGCACGCGCCGAGATCGGCATCGACCGGACGCGCATCGGCGCCCGCGTCCACCGCCGCATCGCTCGCTGCATCGATCGCGACCGGCGCGTCAGCCGCCGCTGCATCCGTCGATCCTGGTGCGTTCGCTCCGCACCCGGCGCCACCCACGACAACCAACATCAACAACCTACGCATCGCGCGAAGCTAGCGGTTTCGATGCGGCGCCACAACCTGCGTGCGCGCGCTGCAAAGGTGGCGGCCTTGCCGCTCTTTGCGGTCGGGTGCGGCGGCGCGGGTCTCGTAGGGTGGCGCGATGTCCTCCCGCCCGATCGTCCGCGCGCTCGCGCTCGCCCTCCTCGCCGCCTGTGGCAGCTCCACCCCCGAGGCGGCCGACGCGCGGGTCGGCTTCGACGCGCCTCAGCCGCCCGACGCGGCGCCGGTGATCGACGCGGCCCCGATGATCGACGCGGTGCCGTTCGACAACGGCGCCACCGTGGTGACCGCGACCAAGGTCGGCGACCCCGCGTGGGAGGTCGCCGATCTTCGCCTGTACTCGGCGCCGATGGGGACGACCCAGACCAACGACTTCAGCAACACGCTGGCCCTCATGTGGCCGCTCCACGCGATCGACACCGCGAACAACATCATCGTGCCCAAGACGGCGCACAGCGGCTACGCCACCGAGGTCAGCGAGGGGCTCGTCGGCCAGGCCCTCGATCCGGGCAATCGCTTCCGCGTCGACGAGTGGACCATCCCCGCGGGCCTGTACCTGTCGGGCGTGGTGGTCCCGACGGCGAGCGCGCCGGTCGGCAAGTCGGCGGATGGCGCGAGCGGGCCGATCATCCCCAACGCGGTCACGCTCGACTACGACGGCGACCTGTTGCTCGGCACGACCGTCGTCGATCCTGACTTCGACGCGACCAGCCCGGTCGCGACCTCGGTGACCACCGGCGTCGACGGCTGGAGCCACCTGCCGCTCAACTTCGCCGAGAACACCGAGTTCATCGCGGGCACCGCCGGCAGCTACACGTTCCGCATCAAGATCCGCGAGACCGCGATGCCCGCCAACGGCTGGGACATCGAGGTGCCGTTCACGGTCGAGTGATCGCGTGAACGCGCGCGCGGCGGCTACAGGTGCATCAGCCGGCGCATGGTCTCGATGACCTGGCGCAGCCGCATCGGCTTGTCGAGGAACATGTTGGCGCCGGCGGCCAGCGCCGCGCGTCGCGCCGAGTCGCCGCCGGCCGAGACCGCGATGATCGGCAGGGTCGTGAGGCCGAGCTCGCCGCGCGCCGCCGCGATCACCGCGGCGCCGTCCATCACCGGCAGGTAGATGTCGATGATGACCGCGTCGAACGGACCGGCGCGGAGGTAGTCGATCGCCTCGCGCCCGTTGTCCGCCATCTTGAAGTCGAACTGCAGCGGGTCCTCGAAGCTGCGCTTGGACGAGCCCCGCAGGCCCTCGCGGATCAGCTCCGCGACGTGCGGGTTGTCCTCGACGATCAGGATCTTCACCACGCGCGTCACCAGCCGCGGATCGCGGTTCTTGAGCCGCTCGATCAGCGCGGTCAGGCGGTCCTTGCCCGGCCCCGGCTCGAACGCGATGCCCACGCCGGGGTCCTCCTCGGTGCGGACCCAGCGCACGACGCCATCGAGCGCGATCGGCTCGAGCAGCCCCGGGAACGACAGCACCAGGCGGATCGCGGTGCCGAGCGCGACCGCGCGCGAGGTCGCGACGAACGTGCCGCCGTGCGACAGGTTCTCGGTGTAGTCGCCGATCAGATCGTCGGCGCCGTCGTAGTCGACGCGCAGCGTGATCGGAGCCCGCAGGTGCTGACGCTTGTCGGCGCCGGTGGGACCGGAGGATTGATCGTCGTCCATCGTTGACGGGAGGAGCCCTCGCTCGCGTCACTTCGAATGATGCGTCACGCGAGCGGTGCTTGGCAACGCGCGCGACGCCAATCGGTCGCGATCGGCGTCACGCCCCGCGTCGATTACCCCGCGGCGACCCTGTCGTCGGCCCCGCGGTTGGTCGCCCGCGGCTCCGGTTCGCCGCTGACCGGCACCGACACCACGAACGTGGCCCCGGCGCCGGGCGCCGACGCGACGGTGATCGCGCCGCCGTGATCGCGGACGATCTGATGCGTGAGGGCCAGGCCCAGGCCGGTGCCCCGCTCCTTGGTCGAGAAGAACGGATCGAACAGCCGCGGTACCAGGTCGGGCTCGATGCCGGGCCCGTCGTCCTTGACCTCGACCTCGACCCGGGTCGGGTCGTCGCCGCGGCGGGTCGTCAGCCAGACGTGGCCGCCGCCATCGGCGACCGCCTCCGCAGCGTTGCGCACCAGGTTGAGCAGCGACTGCCGGAGCTGGCCCTCGTCGACCAGCGCGCGCGGCAGATCGTCCGCGAGATCGAGCGTGAGAGTCACGCCGCGCTTGTGCAGGTCCTCGCGCACGAACGTGGCCAGGTTGCCGACGATCGAGTTGAGCGCCTCGGCGGCGAGGCGCGGCTTGGGCAGGCGCGCGAACGCGAGGTACTCCTCGGTGATCGCGGTCAGGCGATCGACCTCGCGGGTGATCGCCAGGCACAGCGCGCGCGCCTCGGCGGTCGCGTCGGCCGGCAGGCCGCCGAGCTCCTCCTCGAGCAGCTCGGTGTTGAGCCCGATCGACGACAGCGGGTTGCGGACCTCGTGGGTGATCATCGCCGCCATCTTGCCGACCGCGGCCAGGCGCTCGGACCGGACCAGCTCGCGCTCGCGCTCGTCGACGGCGCGGCCCATGACGTTGAACTCGCGCGCGAGGTCGGCGACCTCCGATGGCCCGCGCTCGTCGATGCGGCTCTGGTAGTCGCCGGCGGCGATCCGGCGGGCCGCGTCGCGCAGCCGGCGCAGCGGCCGCAGGTTGATCGCCGCCCAGATCGTCACCAGCAGGCCGATCAGCACCGCGGCCCCGCCCAGGATCATCGTCAGGAGGCTCAGCCGCTGCTCGTTGAGCTCGAGGTTGTGCGCCGTCGACAGCACCATGCGCTCCTGGTACTCGGCGAGCTCGTCGGTCTGGCGCTTGACCGCGCCCTCGAGCCGGACCAGCTCGACTCGCGCGGCCTCGGCGGCGGCCCGCGCCGACGCGGTCAGCACGATGCCATCGGCGCGCTGCTCGAGCGGCGGCGCCTGGGCGACGGTCTCGTAGCGCGGCGCGAGCACGGCGATCGCGGCCTTGATCGCGTCGAGCTGGCGGCGGCTCTCGGCGATGCGCGCGGCGTGGCGCTCGGGGGCGTCGCGCAGCTGGACGATGATCGCGTCGATCGCCTCGATGAACTTCTGCCGGCTGATCTGCATGCCGTGCAGCCGGAACGACACCCGCTTGGCCGTCGACTCGCCGGCCAGCTCGTCGAGGTACTGGGCGAAGTCCTCCTCCTTGCGGGCCAGCTCCTTGCTGCGGAACGCGAGGTTCAGGTAGCCGGTGCGGATCACGGCGATCTCGTCCGAGACCTGCTCCATGTACGCGACGATCCAGGCGGTCGTGACCCCGAACGTGACGATCAGCGCCGCGAACCCGAGGACCACGCGGGCCGACAGGGTGCGGAGCAGGGGCGGGATCATGATTGCGCAGGGTAGCCGGTCGGGATGGGCCGGACCAAGATTCAGGTGATTCCGCAGGCCTGGATCGATACGAACCGTGACGCGAGCCGCCGGACGCCGCGCCCCAGATATGTATAATGGCGCCTTCGCGACAGGGGTTCCCCATGCAGCGCGCACTCGCTTTCGTAGTCCTCTCCGTTGGTCTTCTGGTCGGTCTGGCTCCGCGCTCCGCGGCGGCCGGTCCGGGCAAGCCGACGATCGCGATCCTCGGCCTCGAGGTCATCGACACCGGCGGCGGCCTCGACGAGAAGTCGACCAAGGTCGCCAAGGATCTCACCGACGCGCTGCGCGGCCGCGCGACCGTCGGCACCGGGCCCTTCACGCTCGCCGCGGGCAGCGACAAGGACCTGCTCGAGATGAAGATGCTCTCGAGCTGCGACAACGAGGCCACGGCCTGCATGGCCGCGATCGGCCAGGAGCTCGCCGCCGACAAGCTGCTTTACGGCAAGGTCGAGAAGCAGTCCGCGGGCTACCAGGTCACGCTCCGCCTGCTCGACGTGTCGAGCAAGTCGAACGAGAAGACCACGACCGACATCATCCCGGCGGCCGAGACCGGCTCGGCGGACATGCAGCGCTGGGGCAAGCAGCTCTACAACCGCATGTCGGGCGCGTCGGATCAGGGCTCGCTGGTCGTGAAGGCCAACGTCGACCGCGGCACGATCTATCTCGACAAGGCCGTCAAGGGCAGCCTGGTCGGTGGCACCGCGCGCATCGCGGGCCTCACCGCGGGCACCTACAACCTGTCGATCGAGGCCGAGGGCAAGCTGCGCTACGACGCGCGGGTCACGGTCAACGGCGGCGAGGAGGCCACGGTCGACGCCGAGCTCGAGGCCAACAAGCTCGTCGGTGGCGGCGGTGGTGATGGCGGCGGCGGCGGCGGCGATCACCGCATCATCGACAACCCCGGCGGCAGCCTGCAGGGCACGATCTCGCAGGACGAGAACCCGGGCCGCACCTCGCGCGCGCTGTTCTGGACCTCGATGGTGCTGACCGGCGCCAGCGCCACCGCGATGACGATCACCGGCATGCAGGTGCGCGGCTCGCTGCGCGAGGACAAGGAGAACGCGATCCGCGCCTGGCAGAACGCCAACCCGTCGCGCACCGATCTGTCGGGCAGCGACGCCTGCTCGCCGGCGTCGGATCTGGCGGCCGGCGGCGACGTGCTCGCGGGCACGGTCGACAGCGCCTGCTCGGCCGGCAAGCGCCGCGCGCTCATGACCAACGTCCTCGTCGGCACGACGGTCCTGGCCGCCGCGGCGACCATCGTCTTCTACTACAAGGGCTACGTCGCCTCGAAGCACAGCGCCGAGACCGTGCGCACCGCGCGCAACGCTCGCCGCAGGGCCGCCGAGCCGACCGTCGTGTTCGCGCCGACCCTCGCTCCGACCCAGGTCGGCGCCGCGCTGCGCATCGACTTCTGACGATGGCGCGACCTCGACATGGCGCGGTGGTGGTCTTCGTCGCCGCCGCGCTGACGTCGGGTTGCCAGTATTTGCTGGGCATCGATGATCCGGTGCCGGGCAGCGACATCGACGCGGGTGTCTGCGTGCACTCGCCGTGCGATCTGGTCGACAACTGCGGCTGCACCGGCGGCGACACCTGTTCGTGGAACGGCAACGCCGGCGAGGCCTACTGCCGCGCGACCGACGGTACCGCGCCGCGCAGCGGCGCGTGCAACCAGGACACCGACTGCGCCGACGGCACGATGTGCGTGGTCAACGTCTGCCGCAAGGCGTGCCTCAACGATCCCGAGTGCGGGACCGGCAGCGTGTGTCGCGCCAACTTCGATCCCCTGCTGCCCGCGCTGGCCTGCACCGACGCGTGCACGCCGGTCACCAACGCCGGCTGTCCCGGCACCGACACCTGCGTGCCGCTCCAGGGCACGGACGGCGCGTTCTGCATCCCCGGCGACACGATCCCCGACGGCGGCGTCTGCACCGACAACGCCTTCAACTGCGTGCATGGCGCGGTCTGCTACCGCGACAGCGACGGCATCGATCGCTGCCACACGGTCTGCGATCCGGGCACGAACATGCCGTGCACTGGCACGTGTGACTCGAAGGCCGACCTCGTGGTCGGCGGCATCACCTACGGCGTCTGCGCGTAGCGATCCTCGCGGCGCAGCGGCTACCATCAAGGCGGAGGCGCGGATGGCCACGAGACGCATCGTTGCGAGCGGCGGGAGCGGGACCGCCGCGAAGAAGGACGCGGGCGGGACCGCCGCGAAGAAGGACGTCGACCTGCCGGCGCTGTTCGAGGCGCTCGACAAGGCGACCGGCGACGGCCGCATGGACAAGGTCGGCAAGATGCTGCGCGCCGATCGCTTCCAGCTGTTCAGCGAGGTCACCGACGAGCGCGTCACCGGCGTCGTGAAGAGCCAGACCGACGCATCGCTGTTCTACGCGTGCAGCGTCGACAAGCGCGGCGGCTTCATGTGCTGCACGCAGAACCTCAACGTCTGCGGTGGGCTGCGCGGCAAGCCGTGCAAGCACCTGCTCGTGCTGCTGGTCGGGCTCGCGCAGGCCGGGCAGCTGCCGCCCGCGACCGCGCTGGCGTGGGCCCAGGCCACCGCCGGCAAGAAGCCGGTGCTCGACAAGGACGCGATGAGCGCGACCTTCATCAAGTACAAGGGCGCCGAGGCCGGCGAGGTCGACTGGCGGCCGACCGAGACGATCCCCGAAGACTACTACGCCCTCTAGCGTGGCCGACGTCGACGAGATCGCGAGCACGCTCGAACACCTCCGCGCCCGGATGGTGGATCTGGTCGTGCGCGGGCTGGCCTCGGTCGCGCCCGGCGATCTCACGGCGCTGACCACGCTCACCGACGCGTGCGAGCGCGACGGCATGACGCACGTCGCGACCCGGCTGCGCGCGATGCTGCGCGCGATCACCGGCGACGCGGCGACCGCGCCGGCGGCGATGCTGTCGGCGTGGACCAGCCTGCACGTGTTCGAGCGGGTGCTGAGCCTCGAGGTCGCGACCGCGGCGTGGGCGCGCGCGATCGCGCTGCGCGACGGCGACGGCGATGGCGATGGCGACGGCGATGGCGATGAAGACGCGGGTGTCGCCGATGATGATGCGGTCGAAGCCGCGGCGGTGCCGCTCGCGGTCACCGCGCTGCCCGCCGCCGAGCAGAGAAAGCTCGCGGCGCTGCTCGAGGAGCTCGGCGACGCGATCGAGGATCTGATCCGCACCGGCCTCACCAGCGCCACCGACGCCACGCGCCAGAAGCTCGACGCCTCGTTCAAGGAGGCGTCGCGCATGAAGCTCCTGCGGCTCGGCGCCTCGCTCCGCTACGTCAACGAGGAGGTCGGCCGCTACCTCGAGCACGCCGAGACCTTCTCGGCCAGGCGCCTGGTGTTCTTCGCGCACCGCGCCTGGCTCCTGGCCCGCGGCATCGCGCTCGGCCTCGCCGAGCGCAACGATGCGGTGCTCGCTCGCTTGCTCATGCAGAGCACGCGCGAGCCGGTGCCCGTGACGTCGATCGATGTCGTCACGCTCGGCGTGTACACGCGCTCGGTGCAGGCCGCGTGCACCTTCGACTTCCGGCTGCGGATCGTGAAGGCCGACGACAAGGCGCTGGTCGGGCGCGCGCTCGTGCTCGGCCTGGTGTTCGGCCGCAAGTCGACCGAGGTCAGCGCCGAGGCGTTCCTGCACCTGCCGCAGCCGCAGAAGTACCACCCGAAGATCTTCACCGAGCCCAAGGTGCTCACCGTCACGGCGTCGGCGATCGTCCCGGACGATCGCGGCGGTGGTCGGCTGATGCTCGGCCCCAAGGCCACCGTCACCCAGGGCAAGGCGCTCAAGAGCTGGAAGCCCTACGCCGCGTGGACGATGGATCCGCTGCTCGCGCGCGTGCAGGCGCACGTGGTCACGCCGCTCGATCTCGCGGTCGAGCTGCAGGACGAGGTCGTGCTCACCGACTGGACCTGCGAGGAGGATCGCGCGCGCGCCACCGCCGAGCGGCGGATCTTCACGGTCCACGCCGCTGGCCTCGCGTTCGACGCGCAGATCCCGACCGGCGCCGAGGGCAAGGCGCTCGCCGCGCGCTTCGAGGAGCTCGCGGCCGCGAAGACCCGCGCGCCGCTCTACGGCCTCGTCCACTACGAGCACGGCCGGCTGGTGCTCACGCCGCTCGCCACCCTCGACGACGACGACGGCCCCACGCACCTGATGCTGTCGAACGAGAAGATCAACCTGTCCGCGCTGCTCGGCAACCTCAACCTCTAGGCGACCATGGCCAAGCCCACGACGCGTCCCGATGTCCCCGAGCAGGAGCTTTTGCGCGAGCCCGCCGAGGTGAAGTACCGCCGCGAGCTCGAGGCCCTGCGCCAGAACGAGAAGGATCAGCCGCCGGCCGCGTGGCTCCTGTCGCCGCGCGCCGTGCTCACGTACATCGTCGGCGCCAAGAAGCCGCTCAAGGCCACGTTCGACGGCAAGGCGGTCGAGATCCCGATCACCCGCAAGTTCTTCGGCGACGACTCGATCGTCGAGCGCGCGATCGTCACGCTGGCGAGCGAGCGCGCGCTCCTGCTCGTCGGTGATCCCGGCACCGGCAAGAGCTGGCTGTCGGAGCACCTGGCCGCGGCGATCTCGGGCACCTCGCTGCTCACGATCCAGGGCACCGCCGGTACCACCGAGGAGCAGATCAAGTACTCGTGGAACGTCGCGCGGATCATCGCCGAGGGCCCGAAGCCCGAGAACATGATCCAGAGCCCGTGCATGATCGCGATGCGCGCCGGCAAGATCTTCCGGTTCGAGGAGATCACCCGCTGCGTCGGCGACGTGCAGGACGCGCTGGTCTCGATCTGCTCCGACAAGACCATCGCGGTGCCCGAGCTGCCCGACGCCAACATGGTGTTCGCGCGGCCCGGCTTCAACATCATCGCGACCGCCAACGCGCGCGATCAGGGCGTCAACGAGCTGTCGGCCGCGCTCAAGCGCCGCTTCAACTACATCCACATCCCGGTGGTCGGCGATCAGAAGACCGAGGTCGAGATCGTGCGCACGCGCTCGGCCGAGCTGCTCGAGCGCTACAAGATCCCGGGCCGCATCGAGGAGCCGGTGCTCAAGCTGCTCGCGACGGTGTTCCGCGAGATGCGCGAGGGCACGACCAGCGATGGCATCAGCGTCGCCAAGCCCACGACGACGCTGTCGACCGCCGAGGCGATCGGCGTCGCGCTCGACGCCGCGATCCACAGCCGCTACTTCGGCACCGGCGATGTCGGGCCCGCGGACATCGCGCGCAACCTGATCGGCTCGATCGTCAAGGAGGACCTCGGCGACCTCAAGGTGCTCAAGGAGTACATGAACCTCGTCGCCAAGAAGCGCGCGGCCTCGGACGCGTCGTGGAAGACCTTCTACGACGCGGCGGTCGTCGCGCTCGACGCGTGATGCTCCGGGTGACGCAGGTGACGCGATGACCACGATCCTCGACGGCGCGATCGATCTCGATGTCGGCGCGGTCGAGCGCCGCGCCGACGCGGTCCTGGCCGAGCCGCTGTACTGGTTCCCGGTGCGGCACCACTCGCCGGCGGTCGCGCGGCACCTCGCGGCGGCGCTGCGCGCGCGCCGGCCGAAGCTGGTGTTCATCGAGGGGCCGGCGCACGCCAGCGCGCTGGTGCCGCACATCGTGGACGCCAAGACCCGGCCGCCGGTCGCGATCTACTGCTCGTACCGCGACGACGACAACGTGCTCGGGCTCGCGGGGATCGCGAGCTCGGCGCCCGACGTGCCGGCGAAGTTCGGCTCGTGGTACCCGCTGTTGCCGTACTCACCCGAGTACGTCGCGATGAAGGTCGCGAAGGAGATCGGCGCCGAGGTCGTGTTCATCGATCTGCCGCCGCACGGCCAGCTCCGGCCGCACGTGGCCGACGCGGTCGCGGAGGGCGAGCACGACGGCCGTGACACCGCGCCCTCGAGCTGGGAAGACCTCGCGGTCGAGAGCGCGTTCTACAAGGGCCTCGCGGCGGCCGCGGGCTATCGCTCGTGGGCCGAGTGCTGGGACGCGCTGTTCGAGGTCGGCGGCCGCCATGCGACCGTCGACGAGTTCCGCCGCGACATGGCCTACTTCTGCGCCGCGGTGCGCGCGACCACGACCGATCGCCGCATGCAGGACGACGGCACGATCGTCCGCGAGCAGCACATGTGGCGGACGATCCAGGAGACCCTGGCCGCGCGGAAGCGGACCGCGGCTGACGCGCTCGTCGTCTGCGGCGGCTTCCACCTGTTCATGGCGCGCGAGCTCGCGCCGCCGATCGCGCTGCCCGCGGGCACGACCTACGTCACCGTCGCGCCGTACTCGTACTTCCGCACCAGCGAGCTGTCGGGCTACGGCGCCGGCAACCGCGCGCCGAAGTACTACGAGCTCCTGTTCGAGTACCTGGCGATCGACGCCCAAGACGCGCCGGTGCGCGCGATGATCGATCACACCGTCCTCGTGCTCACCCGCGGTCGCCGCGCCGGTGAGCAGCTGTCCGCCGCCGATGCGATCAGCATCTCGCAGCACGCGCGCATGCTCGCGACCCTGCGCGGCCGCCAGGCCCCGACCCTCGACGACATCCGCGACGCCATCCTCTCGTGCTGCTGCAAGGGTCGCCCCGACGAGGAGGGCCGCTATCTCCTGACCGCGATGGCCGAGGCCGAGATCGGCACGGCGATCGGCCGGGTCACGCCGGCGCTCGGGCGGCTGCCGCTGGTCTTCGACTTCTACCGCTCGATCGACGAGCTCGACCTCGGCGAGACCATGGGCAAGAGCAAGAAGACCAAGCTCTCGCTCGATCTGCGCGACGTGCAGCAGGAGCGGCGCTCGGTGTTCTTCCACCGGCTCGCCGAGCTCGGTAACAGCTTCGCGACGCTCGCGCCCGCGACCGACAGCACGACCATGTTCCGCGAGCAGTGGAAGGTCGAGTGGGCGCCCAAGGTCGAGGCCCAGCTCATCGAGGCCAACCTCTACGGCGACACCCTCGAGGCCGCGGCCACCGCCAAGATCGACGAGGAGCTCGCGAAGGACGAGCACGACGCGGCGAGCGTGTGCGCGCGGTTGTTGCGCGCGACCAGCATGGATCTGCCGGGTCTGGTGCTGCGCATCGAGACCACCGCCGGGCAGGCGATCGACAGCGACACTCGCCTGGTGTCGCTCGCGAGTGCCCTGACCTCGCTGGTCGTGCTCGGGCGCCAGGCCGCGCGCAAGAAGATCCGCGAGGACGTGGTCGCCGATCTCCAGCAGCGCTGCTTCGCGCGGGCGTGCTTCGCGATCCCCGAGATCGCCAACGTGCCCGCCGAGGAGCACGAGGACGTGATCACCGCGCTCAAGACGATCGCCGAGGCGCTGCTCGGCGATCGCGACGCCGGGTTCGATCGCGACCTGTTCGTCGCCAACGTGCGCTCGGCGTACGCGGCGTCGACGTCGCCGTACCTGCGCGGCGCGATGTGCGGCCTGCTCACCGAGACCCGCGCGCAGCCGCCGGAGATGCTGGCCGCCGAGGTCGTGAAGTTCGCGCAGTCGCGGCCCGAGGTGATGCTGACCTGCGGCGAGTTCCTCGACGGCGCGATCGCCACCAGCCGGACCGCGATCATGCTGGGCGCGCAGGCCCTGGTCGAGGCGCTCGACGTGCTGGTGCGCGCGGCCTCGCTCGAGAGCTTCCTGACGATGCTGCCGCGCACCCGCAAGGCGTTCGAGCGGCTGCACGATCGCTCGCGGGTCGCGTTCGCCGATCGCGTCGCCGAGCTGTACGGCTTGAAGGAAGGCGAGGGCGACAAGCTGGCCAAGCTCGACACCTCGGCGAGCGCCGCGATGTGGATGGCGCGGATCGACGCGCGCGTCGCCGACGTCATGAAGGAGTGGGACTTCTGATGACCAAGAAGCTGACGGTGGGCGAGCTGCCGGCCGGGTCGCAGACGCTGGTCGGCCGGTGGCGGCTGATGCTCGGCAAGGACGCCGAGGCCTGCGGCGTGTGCATGTCGCCGGGCGGCGAGGGCCACGAGGGCATCGAGGACGCGCTCGGCTTCGTCTATGGCGGCGAGCGCGGCGCGGGCTCCGAGGACTCGCGCCTCACGGTGCCGACCTGGATCGACGCGGTCCACGAGCTGTTCCCGCGCCAGGCCCGCGAGGTGCTCGAGCGCGAGATGATCCAGAAGAAGGGCATCGCGCAGATCCTCGATCAACCGCAGCTGCTCGATCGCATCGAGCCCAACGTCGAGCTGGTCAAGACGCTCCTCACGCACAAGGACCTGCTGACGCCCAAGACCCGCGTGCTGGCCCGCAAGGTCATCGACAAGGTCGTGCAGGAGCTGAAGAAGAAGCTCGAGGTCCGCGTCGAGCAGGCGATCACCGGCGCCCTGCGCAAGGACCGGCACTCGCCGCGCCGGGTGTTCCGCAACCTCGATCTGCGCACGACCCTGCGCCGCAACCTCCACAACTGGAGCGAGTCGCACCAGAAGCTGTTCATCGAGAAGGTGTTCTTCTACGCCGCCGAGAAGAACAAGCGGCCGTGGCACGTCATCGTGTGCGTCGATCAATCGGGCTCGATGCTCGAGTCCGCGATCTTCTCCGCGGTGATGGCCTCGATCTTCGCCGAGCTGCCCGGCGTGAAGACCTCGCTGGTGCTGTTCGACACCCAGGTCGTCGACCTCACCGACAAGGTCGGCGCGCCCGTCGACGTGCTGCTCAGCGTGCAGCTCGGCGGCGGCACCGACATCACGCGCGCGCTCGAGTACTGCAGCGGCCTGGTGCGCGAGCCCGCGCGCACGATCGTCGTGCTGATCACCGACTTCTACGAGGGCCGCAGCGAGGCCGACCTCGTGCGCGTGGTGTCGCGGCTGAGCGGCGCCGACGTGCGGATGATCGGCCTCGGCGCCCTCGGCTACGATGCGCAGCCGCAGTACAACCGCGCCACCGCCAAGAAGCTCCGCAAGGTCGGCATGGACATCCTCGCGTGCACGCCGGAGAAGCTGGCCGACTGCATGGGCGAGATCATCCGCGGCTGAGTCACGGGCACTGATCGGCGAGCGAGTCCGGGCAGCCGGTGCCGTTGGTGAACGGGCAGCAGACCCAGACGCACGCGCCGCCGGCGCCGACGGTCACCGTCGCGCTGCTCATCGTCCCCGAGACGTTGCCGGCAACGCCGGTGTTGCCGGTGGTGCCGTCGACGTGGTGCCACATGTTCGGGCCGAGCTTGAACCCGGTCGCACCGGAGGCGACCAGCGGGATCGCGCCGGGCGTGACCGTGACGACCTGCTGCGCGGCGGTCGACGCCGCCGCGCCGTTCACGCTCACGCTGCACCACGCGAGGTAGTTCTTCACGGTCAACGTGGCGCCGCCGGTGGCCGCGTCGGTGGCCGCGTCGACAGGCGAGGCGTCGGCGATCGGTGCGTCGATGGCGACGGCGTCGATGGCCGCGGGCGGAGCATCGGCGGTCTTGGTGGAGTCGCCACAGGCGGCGACGAAGAGCAACGAGGCGAGGAGAATGCGCATGGTGCAGCCTAACTCGATCGACGCCGCGGTAGGTCACTCGTCGTCGTCGTCCGTGTCGTCGTCGTCGTCGTCGTCGTCGTCCGGCTCGTACGCCGCCGGCAGGCCGATCGCGATCGCGGACACCCACGGCTCGGTGGTGGTCGCGCTGCCGGCGCGATCCAGCGACAGCCGGAGCATCGCCGACGGCGCGGTGATCGCCGCGCGATCGCGCGACGCGGCGACGCCGCACGCGTCGAGCCAGGCCATCGCCTCGGACGCGAGCATGAACATCGGCGCGACGCCGTCGGCGGTCCTTGCGCGGTGCTTGCCGGCGAAGAGCGTGATCTGCGCGGTGGTGCTGGTCGCGCGGTCGAGCTCGATCGCGAACGGCGCGCGCGGATACAGCGCGACGACGCGGCTGTTCGCGCGGCCCCACGCCGGGAGCGTCGGTGCGCCCCAGCGCGCGTCGAGCTCCGCGCGCGGCATGCCGAGGGCGATCCCGCCGATGCCTTCGCCGAGCACGAGCCGATGATCGACGATCTCCTGCGGGCGCAGCCGCTGGCTCGCATCGTGGAGCGCGGTCGTCCAGCGGATCCACGTGTCGCGCGTCGCGGGCGCAAGCTCGCTGATGCGCGCGTCGGCGCTGCGGTGGGGCGTCACGCCGGTCGCGAGGATCCATTCGCGCACCTCGCCCTCGGCCATCTGGTGCTCGGCGTCATCGGGATCGTCGCTGACCAGGAGCGCGAGGAAGTCGTCGAACGACTCGCCGAGCACGGTGATGCCGCCCTCGGAGTCGAACTCGACGACCGCGGCGCGTTCGATCGTCGGCGCGTCGAGATCGAGCGCGAGCACGCCGCCGCTGAAGCTCCCCGCGAATGGCAGGAAGCCGGCGGCGGCCACCGCGACGAGATCCGCTTCCTCGTCGGGGTACAGGCGGGTCAGCGGCGCCTTGCGCGCCAGCTGCCAGTCGCCGAAGACGTCCTGCGTCGCGGCGAGGTGCTTCTGGAGCGCGCGGAGGTTCGCGGGCAGGGCGCTATCGAGAGGCAGCATCCAGGACTCCATCGCGCGAGGTCGGCGCTCGAGCGCGGCGTCACGATACCGCGGTCTCAGAAGCGAACGCCCGCGCCCAGCGCGACGCTGGTGAGGATCTCGCCGCAGCCGTCGAGGCCGCTGCACTGGCTGCCGTTCGATGGGAGCTTGGCCACGAGCGAGGCGCGCAGGAACGCGTGGGGTGTCTGGATCTGGACGCCGGCCTCGGTGGTCATCCACCAGGTGCCGATGGTCTGCTGCGTGGAACAGTTGTCGTAACAGAACAAGGAATCCTTGCCGTAGACGTGCGGGCCCTCCGCGACGCCCATCCCCGCGAACAGCGTGACCGCGCCGGTCTGGTCGCGGACGCGCACGGTGCCGGCGTACTGCTGAGCAGTCGACGCGAGGTCGTCAAACCCAAACCCGGTCCCGACGGCAACGGCGAGCCAGGGCGCGATGCCCACCTGGGCCTCGGCGCCGAGCGACCCGACGGGCGAGTCCTTACTGACGATGATGCCCAGCTCGATGTCGGGGCGGAAGTGCGGGGCTGGGGCGGCGGGCTGGGCGCCGGGCGCTGCATTGCCCGCGGGCGCGCGGGCGGCCACGGGGCGTGCGCCAGGCGCTTCGCTGTCCGCGTGCGCGGGGGAGGCGATCGCGCAGAGGGCGAGGGCGAGGGAACAACGCGTCGGGTTCAACATCGTGCAGACGGAGATACAATCCGCGTGCCGCCCGTCGACGTGGCGGGGCCTGGCAACGAACGTCCAGAGCGGCAGGCGTCGATCGCGGACGATGCCTACGTCGCGTGGGAGGCGACGCGCCAGGTGCGGACCGCGACGCGCGGCGCGATGCGATAGCCGTCCTCGAAGCGCTCGATCACGTCCCCATCGTAGACGCTGGGCAAGCGGCCCTCGACGCGGTCGCGGCGCTGCCGCCGCCAGGGCGCCCGCCGCGCAGCGCCTCGGCTCCGGTGATATGCTCGCGCAGAGCCGTGAAGATCTTCATCTTCGATCGGGACGCAAGCCGTCCGCAGCTGGAGCAGGCGCTGCGTCCCCTGGGCGCGGAGCTCCACGGCTCGGATGACCTCGAGCTCGCGATCCAGCTGTGCTACGAGCAGGAGTTCGATCTGATCCTCGTCGGGATCTCCTCGGCGTTTCACGGGCTGCCGCTGATCGAGCGACTCCACGGTATCGGCTCCAGGACGCCGGCGATCGTCGTCGCGGGGGACGCGAAGCGCACGCAGCTGGCGCAGGCGATCAAGCTGGGCCCCGCCGAGATCCTCATGATCCCGGTGGAGGCGCGCACGCTCCAGGCCGCCGTCGCCAAGGCCACCGCCGCCAGGACCGCTGCGGCGCCGAGCCCGGCGCCGGCCGCGCACGCACCGGAGGCCGCGGCCGTCGGGCAGCCGGCGGCCGCCGTCCGGGCCGCGCCGCGCGTGCACCGCGACATCCTGATGGTCATCGTCGAGCAGCTGGACGTGGACGAGCTGCGGCCGCTGCTTTCCAGCGAGTACAGCATCGACAGCTGCATGACCCCGACGGCGGCGCTCCAGGCGTGCGCCGAGGCCGAGTACCGGGTGGTGCTCATCGGCGCCACGTTCTCGAATCTCCACCGGGTCGACATGCTGGCGGAGCTGCGCGCCGTGCAGCCCAGGGCCTCGTTCCTCGCGCTCTACCAGCGGAGCAAGGCCGATCGCCACGAAGAGGCCCGCAACCTGGGCTTCGCCAGCCACCTGCTCCGGCCGTACGAACAGGCCTCGATCAACGAGCTCAGGTTCAAGTGGCTCGGCTGGAAGGCGTTGCTCCAGCGCACCGCCACCGAGTTCCGGCCCGAGGCCTTCCCGTACGATTCGCCGTACCTGAACGAGTACTACGACGCGCTGATGGTGCTGATCGAGCAGGGGCTCGACGAGCTGGCGGCGGCGTGCGAGTCCGAGATCATCCTCGAGATCTCGCAGCTGCCGATGCACTCCATCCGCACGCCGGAGTTCGTCGTCCACGCCCAGGCGACAGCGAAGGTCCGCGGCATCGAGATGACGGTGACCGGGGCGCGCGACGTCCTGTTCATGGCGCACGGCCCCGTGACGCCGCCCGCGACCTGATCAGCGCGCGCGCGCCGGCTCGACGCGGATGATCACCGACTTCGAGGTCGGCGTGTTCGAGCGATCGGCGGTCGAGTCGAGCGGCACCAGCGCGTTGGCCTCGGGGAAGTAGGTCGCGGCGCAGCCGCGCGGCAGATCGAACGGCACGCAGATGAAGCGCGGCGCGAGCCGCTCCTCGCCGCGCCACTCGCCGATCAGATCCACGACCTGGCGCTCGATGAGGCCCATCGCGGCCATGTCGGTGGAGTTGAGGAACACCACGCGGCGCTCGCCCTTGATGCCGCGGTAGCGATCGTCGAGGCCGTAGACGGTGGTGTTGTACTGATCGTGCGAGCGCAAGGTCATCATGCGCAGGCGGCCCGCCGGGATCGTCAGATCGGGCAGCGGCGCGACGACGAAGCGCGCGGCGCCGCCGATCGCCGCGAAGTCGAGGGCGCGGGCGCCGTTGGGCAGCGCGAACCCGGCGGTGCCCTTCACGCGCGCGTTGTAGTCGTGGAACTCGGGCAGCACCTGCGCGATGAGGTCGCGGACGCGATCGTAGTCGTCGACCAGCGCCTTCCAGTCGAGCGCGTCGGGGAACAGCGCCTGGCCGAGCATCGCGACGATCGCCGGCTCGCTGCGCAGCATGGGATCGAGCGGCGGCAGCACGCCCTGCGAGCGATGGACGATCGACATCGAGTCCTCGACCGTCACGAACTGCGCGCCGCTGGTCTGCTGATCGATCTCGCTGCGGCCGAGGCACGGCAGGAGCAGCGCGTGCGCGCCGGGGTGCAGGTGGGTGCGGTTGAGCTTGGTGACGATCGCGGCGGTGAGCGCGCAGCGCTCGAGCGCGTCGGCGACGACGTCGGTGTCGGGGGTGGCCGACAGGAAGTTGCCGCCGAGCTGGAGCAGCACCGACACCTCGCCGGCGCGCATCGCGCGGATCGTATCGACGACGTCCTTGCCCGGCCAGCGCGGCGGCGCGAAGCCGACGGCGGCGCCGAGCGCGTCGAGGAACGCGGCCTTGGGGTGATGATCGATGCCGACGGTGCGATCGCCCTGGACGTTGGAGTGTCCGCGAACCGGACAGAGCCCGGCGCCCGGGCGGCCGAGGTTGCCGCGCGCGAGCATCAGGTTGACCAGCTCCTGGATGGTCGGCACGGCGTGCTTGTGCTGGGTCAGGCCCATCGCCCAGCACGCGATCACGCGCTTCGCGGCCGCGTAGCGCGCGGCGAGCGCGCGGATCAGCGCCTCCTCGACGCCCGAGCCGCGCACGATCTCGTCCCAGGGCGTGGCGGCGCAGGCCGCGGCCCAGGCCTCGAAGCCGGTGGTGTGCGCCGCGATGAAGGCGCGGTCGAGGCACGGCGCCTCGCGATCGAGATCGAACAGCGCCTTGCCGAGGCCGCGCAGGAGCGCGAGGTCGCCGCCGATCTGGACCTGCACGGTCTCGGCGAGCGCGACGCCGCCGCGGACGACATCGAGCGGGTGCTGCGGGTGCGCGAAGCGCGCGAGCCCGACCTCGCGCAGCGGGTTGATGCTGATGATCTCGGCGCCGCGGCGCGCCGCCTCGCGCAGGGTCGACAGCATGCGCGGGTGGTTGGTGCCCGGGTTCTGGCCGAGCACGAGGATCAGATCGGCGTGGGCGAAGTCGTCGAGGGAGACCGTGCCCTTGCCGACGCCGAGGCTGTCGCCGAGGCCGACGCCCGACGACTCGTGGCACATGTTCGAGCAGTCGGGGAAGTTGTTGGTGCCGAACAGCCGGCCGACGAGCTGGTAGAGAAACGCGGCCTCGTTGCTGGCGCGGCCGCTGGTGTAGAGCGCGGTGCCCGTGGGCCCGGCGGCGCGCATCGCGTCGGCGCACAGCGCGATCGCCTCGTCCCACGCGATCGGCCGGTAGCAGTCGTCGCCGGGCGCGCGCACCATCGGGTGCGTGAGCCGGCCGAGCTGGCCGAGCTCGAAGTCGGAGAGCGCGCGCAGCTCGTTGATCGTCCGCCCGGCAAAGACGTCGGGGTCCGCGCGACGGGTCATCGCCTCCTCGGCGATCGCCTTCGCGCCGTTCTCGCAGAACTCGAAGCGAGAGCGGTGATCTGCGGGCTCGGGCCACGCGCAGCCGGGGCAGTCGAAGCCATCGACCTGGTTGAGCGCGGCGAGCGCCTTGCCGCCGCGCACCAGCCCGGTGTCGCGCACGAGGTGCCGGGTCGTCGCGGCGATCGATCCAAGCCCGCCCGCGACGCGCGGCACGTCGGTCAGGTGGACATCGGCCAGCTCGACCCGCGCGTGGTCGTCGTCGGAGGACACGCGCCACCATAGCACCGGCCGATCGCGCGGCCGCGTGGACCGATCGATCGAAGCGCCATGCGGTCACGCGCTGGCGTGATGACGCGGTGCGGCCGGCGGCGGTCGGTCACGGCCCGGCGTCGGGAAAGAAGATCGGCTGCGCGTCGGGGTAGGGCGCCTGGCCGGCGTCGTTGCCGCACGTCGGTTGCGCGTCGGGGTAGAACACCTCGTTGGCGTCGGGGGTCGGCGGGGGGCAGCAGCCACCGTCGGGCGGGTACCAGGCCGGCGCGTCGGGCACCGTGACCCAGCCCGCATCGGGACCCCACCCCGAGCCAGGACCGGGGCCCGGCTGGGGATCGCCGAAGTACAATGTGCAGCCGGCAAGGGCGGAAACGAACGGGACGAGAAGTCGCAAGCGCATGAGTTCCTCCGCCGCCACCGTCGGTTCTCGGACCGATTGCAGGAAAAATTCCTTTCGGCGGCCTCTTCACCGACCAAGTGCGTGCGTGAGCCTACGAATCATCCTTGGCCTCGTGATCGTCTGCGCCGGTCGGCGCGCGGTCGCGGAGCGCGCCGTGCGGGTCGCGGTGGCGCCGGCGGTGCCGTTCGACGAGGCCGAGCTGAGCGCGGCGCTGCAGCTGCGCCTGCCGGACGGTGAGCCGATCGCGATCGACGTCGCGCCGATCGCGGGCGGCGTGCGCATCACGGTCGGCGCCGAGGTCCGCGACGTCGCCCTCGACGGCCTGCGGGGCGCCGAAGCGGCGCGGCTGGTCGCGCTCGCCACGACCGATCTGTTCGACGCCGACATCGCGGCCGTGCCGGTGGTGGCACCAGCGCTGGCGTCGCCGGCGATGACGCCCGCGATCGCGGCGCACACGACCCCGCGATCGCCGGTGACGGTCGAGGTGCTCGGCACCGCCGCGGCCTGGGACGACGTGCTCGCCGGCGCGGCGATCGGCCTCGCGGTGCCGCGCGGGCCCTGGGTCGCGACCGTCGAGATCGGTGGCGGCGGCCTGGTCGACGCGCCGATCGGGATGATCGGCGGCGCGATCCGCATGGGCGGCGGCCGGCGCTTCGACTGGCTCGATCTGCGGGCGACCGTGATCGTCGCGCCGCTCGCGGTGTCGAGCGGCGCCGGCGATCTCACCGCGCTGGTCGGCGCGGGCGCGAGCGCGCGCCTGCGCGTGCCGGTGACCCGGCGCGTGCGCGGGGTGATCGGCGCGGGCCTCGATGGGTTCGCGAACCGCACGACCTACGTGGCCTCCGGCGCCGTCGTGGTCCAGACCCCGTGGCTGGCGCCGTGGCTGGCCGCGGGCATCGAGGTGACGCCGTGACCGGGCTGGCGCTGGTCGCCGCGCTCGTCGAGGTGGCCGTGCCGCGGCGGCCGCACGAGGCCGATCGGGCGCTGATCGCGCGCCACCAGGCCGGCGATCCGAGCGCGTTCGCCGAGCTCTATCGCATGCACGCCGCGGCGGTGTTCCGGCGCCTGAGCCGCGTGCTCGGCCCGGTGCCCGAGCGCGAGGACCTCACCCAGGATGTCTTCCTCGCGCTGCACCGCGCGCTGCCGACCTTCCGCGGCGAGGCCGCGCTGTCCACGCTGATCCACCGCATCGCCATCAACCTGGCGTTCGAGCACCTGCGCCGCCGGCACCGTCGCCCGACCGCGGCGATGGAGAGCTGGTTCTTCGACGAGATGGCCGCGCCGGGCGCGTCGCCCGAGGCCCACACCGGGACCCGCCAGGAGCTGGCGCGGGTGTTCGCGTGCCTCGAGCGCATCAAGCCCAAGAAGCGCATCGCGCTGCTCTTGCGCGTGGTCGAGGGGCTGTCGTTCGAGGAGATCGCCGAGCTGGTCGACGCGTCGCCCGAGGCGGTGGCGAAGCGCGTCCAGCACGGCCAGCGCGAGCTCGATGCCCACCTCGCCCGCGCCGCGCGCGCGGATGGGAGATCGTCGTGAGCCACACCTGCGATCGCGGAGACGACGCCTGTCGCGCGTGCGCGGCGGAGAAGGCGCAGCACGCGCTCCTGCGCGCGGCGATGACCTCGGGCGATCGCCTCGACGACATCACGCGCGTGCGGATCTGGTCGAAGCTCGAGACCCGGCTGGCGGCCCCGCCGATCGCGAAGCCGCGGCGGAATCGCGCGGTCGTCCTCGGCGGCGGCGCGCTGGCCGCGGCGGCGGCGATCGCGATCGTGCTGGTGCAGCGCGGCGGCGACGAGGTGCTCGAGGCGCCCGCGGGCGCGGTGCTGACCACGGCGATCGGCCCGCACGCGCGCGCGTCGCTGGTCGGCCCGGCGCGCGTCGAGGTGGTCGGCACCGCCGCCGATGCGACGACGGTCCGGCTGCGCGCCGGCGCGATGTACGCCGAGTTCGAGGGCGGGGCCGGGCGCTCGCTGCGCATCGAGGCGCCGGGCGCGACCGTCGAGGTCGTCGGCACGCTGTTCGCGATCGAGATCCGCGACGCCGGGACCTGCGTGTCGGTCGCGCACGGCCGCGTGCGGGTGACGACCGCGACCGGCGTGATCGCGGTTGGCGGCGGCGAGTCGATGTGCACCGATGGCGATCATCGGGTCGCGGCGATCGCGCCAGCGACGCGCGCCGCGCTGGCGCGTCAGGCGGTGGTGCTCGGCGATCGCGAGGCGATCGCGCGCGTGGATGGTGTCGCGACGTCGGCGGGGACGGTCGAGCCGAGCGTGCCGCCGAGTGCCCCGGTGGTGCCGGTCGCGCCGGCGATCGCGCCTGCGCCGGTCGCGCCCGCGCCGGTCGCGCCCACTGTGATCACGCCTCCGGTGATCGCGCCTCCGCCGCCGATGGTCGCGCCGGCCCCGCGGCCCGCACCCGCGCGCCCCGAGCGTCCGGCGGTGACCGCGGCGCGCGTCGATCGTGCGCCGGTCGCGGCGGAAGCCGAAATCGCGCCGCCCGCCGCGCCGGTCGCCGCTCCACCTGTATCTGATCCCGCCTCACCTCCGGCGGCCGCGACCGTCGCGCGCACCGCCGCCGATCTCTATCGCGTCGCCGAGAACGCGCTCGCCGCGCGCGAGATCGGCGCCGCGGATCGCGCGCTCGCCCGCCTCCTCGACGAGTTCCCGACTGCCCGCGAGACCGAGCTCGCGCTGTACGAGCGCGCGCGCATCGCCTACCAGCGCCGCGCCTGGGCCGACGCCCGCCGCCAGCTCGATCGCCTCGCGCAGATCCCGCACGCCTCGCTCGCCGAGCCCGGCCAGTACCTCGCGTGTCGCGTCGCCGTGATGTCCGGCGACGAGGGTGCCGCGCGCTGCCTCACGGCGTATCGCGCGGCCTACCCGACCTCGCCGCATCGGACCGAGGCGCTCGCGCTCCTCATCCAGCTCACGCATGCCGCGCACGGCTGCGCCGGCGCGCGCGCGCTCATCGACGAGCTGGTCGCGATCGCCCCGACCGGCACCCTGGCGATCGGGTGGCAAGCCCGCTGCAAGGACGCGCCGTGAGCGCGCGCGGCCTCGCGGTCGTCGCGCTGCTGCTCGCGCTGGTCGCGGGCTGCGTGCGCGTCGTCGATCTCACGCCCGACCTCGACGCCAACGTCGCTGACGCGGCGTTCATCCTCGACACGCCGCTGCCCGACGCGGCGTTCGTGCCGGTCCCCGACGCCGCGCCGCTGCCGGACGGCCCGCTGCCTGACGCGTAGCCCGCGCGCGCGTCAGCGCTTCTTCGGCCGGTTCTCGACCCGCACCACCAGCCGCAGGCCGGACCAGATCTCGTCGATGGCGCAGACCTTGTTGTCGACCAGGCCCTTCGGCAAGCCGACCTCACGCACGACATCCTCGGTCATGTCGGTCGGCACCTTCGACGCGCGCTTGGGCCACGCCACCCAGAAGCCGCCCGCCGGATCGAGCGCCTTCGCGATCGCCGCGAACCGCTTCTCGAGCTCCGCGCGCGCGACCGTGAACAGCACGATCACGTCGGCGCGCGCGCCGAGCGTCGTCGCGAGCTCGACGGGAGGCAGCGGATCGAGCAGGGCGCGGAACCCGTCGGGCGCGCCGAGCAGCACGACCCGATGGCCGGCCTTGATCCCGAGCTTCTTGGCGAGAGGCGTTCCCGAGTAGCCGGCCACCGCCGCATCCTAACAGCTGCTCGCGATCGGCCCGACCGCGGTCGCAACGTGTGTTGGCCCGTACATGCCGAGCGCCTGTTGCACGTCCCGCGCCGGATCTCACTGTGGCCTGCCGATCCGGAGCATCAAGCTGCCTCATTCGGACGTTGACTCGATCGCCTGGGTGACCGAAACCCTGGTTTGGCGTGGTTTCCCCGGAGCGACTCGGCAAGTACGAGCTGGTGCGGTTTCTCGCGTCGGGCGGCATGGCGCGCATCTACCTTGCGCGCGTGTCGGGCGTGGGCGGGTTCGAGCGCCACGTCGTGCTCAAGACCGTGCGCCCGGAGCGCATCGAGGACGACGCCTACCTGGCGATGTTCCTCGACGAGGCGCGCCTGCTCGCGACCCTGCACCACCAGCACGTCGCGCAGGTCTACGAGGTCGGCGTCGCCGACGACGGCACGTACTTCCTCGCGATGGAGTACGTGCACGGCGAGACGCTGCGCAGCGTGCTCGGCCGCGCCAAGAAGACCGGCGTGCGCGTGCCGCTCGACTTCGCGCTGACCGCGGTGTGCGCGGCCGCGAGCGGCCTGCACCACGCGCACGATCGCCGCGGCACCGATGGCCAGCCGCTCAGCATCGTCCACCGCGACGTCTCGCCGTCCAACGTGATCGCGGGCTACGACGGCTCGGTGAAGCTGATCGACTTCGGCATCGCCAAGGCCGCGGCTCGCTCGACGGTCACGCAGACCGGCTACGTCAAGGGCAAGGCCGGCTACATGTCGCCGGAGCAGGCGCTCGGCTATCCGGTCGATCGCCGCACCGACGTCTTCGCGCTCGGCATCGTGCTCTACGAGCTGACCACGCAGAAGCGCGCGTTCCGCGCCGCGACCGAGCACGAGTCGGTGCAGCGCATGGTCCGCGGCCAGGTCACCGCGCCGTCGAAGATCGTGCCGGGGTTCCCGCCCGAGCTCGAGGACATCATCCTGACGGCGCTCGAGGTCGATCCCGACGATCGCTTCGGCGATGTCGACGGGATGCAGCACGCGATCGAGCTCGCGGCGCAGCACCTCGGCGTGCGCCTCGCGCCGCACGCGATCGCGCGCACGCTCGGCGATCTGTTCGGTGCGCGGCCCGAGCCGTGGCTCGCCGGCTCGCCGCTGTCCGACGAAGAAGATCCGACGACCGCGACCGAGAGCGGCGTGCGCATCGCGATGGCGATGGATCCGCCGGTGGTCAGCGAGGCGGTGCCCAAGATCACCGCGCGCGGCCACGCGGTGGTGCCGCCGCCGGTGGCCGCCGCTGACGTGAGCCCGCGCGCCGTGGTCGACGCGGCGGTGCGCCGCGAGGCGGCCGAGCGCGAGGCCGAGGATCAGCCGACCCACCGGTTCTTCACCGTCGAGGAGCCCGAGGTCGCACCGGAGCGCGCGCGCTCCGTCACCGCGCCGCAGCGGCCGCCGAGCCTGCGCAACTCGCCGGGGACGGCCAACGGCACCGCGTCGCGGCCGTCGCTGCCGGCGATCCCGCCGCCGATCCCCGCCGCGCCGAGCGCGCCGATGATGGCGCGCCAGGCGACCGGACCGGTCAGCGCGCCCGCCGCGCACGCCGCGCACGCCGGTCCGTCGATGGGGCTGGCCGCGATGCCGCGCACCACCAGCCCGCTACTCGCGCCCGCGTTCGAGCCCCGCGATCTGCGCAGCCAGGTCGAGGCCCGCGCGATCGCCCACGGCACGGCGCCACCGCCGATCGCGCCGCCGCCCGGGCTGCCCCCGGTCCCGCCCGGCGCGTCGCCGCGCGCCGCTTCGCCCACCCTCGGACGCTCGACGACGTTGCCCGGCGTCGCGCCGATCGGGGCGTCGCCGCCGTCGGGCCCGACGACCTTGCCCGGCATCATGGCGCCGCGGCCGGTGACCTCGCCGGGCGCGGCGGAGCCCGCGCCGCGCGCGACCGGCTCGCAGCCGATCGCGCGCCAGCCGACCGGGCCGCAGACGCCGATCGCGGCCGCCG
>JAIOQA010000373.1 GCA_021413675.1 Deltaproteobacteria bacterium
CGCGCGCGGCTCGTCGTCGGGCGAGACCGCGCGGACGACATCCTGGGGCAGCACGCGCGCCGGCCGGCGCTCGAGCGCATCGAGGCACGCGTTGGTCGCGATGCGGTGGAGCCAGGTCGAGATCTCGGCGCGCCCCTCGAAGCCGGCGCGCGCGCGCCAGGCGCGCAGGAAGGTCTCCTGCACCAGCTCCTCGGCGTCGTCGAGGGAGCCGGTCATCCGGTAGCAGTGCACGCGGAGCCGGCGGCGATGCGCCTCGAAGTGCGCGGCGAAGGCGGCCTGGTCGGGGTCGGTCACGCGCTCCGAAGCTAGCGCTGATCGCGCGTCACCGTCGACCTAGTGTCTTCGCCGACGACGAACGCTAGCGATCCGAGCACGCGGCTGCGATCCGATCGCGATGCAATCTTGACCGGCAGCGATCTTCGCAGCCGCGTACTGAACACGCGTTGAGCAGATCTCGTCGACGAATCAGAAACGATTCCAAAAAATTGCCCGGCCCGTGAGCGCGTGCGTATTTCGCAGACCATGGAGCGATCACGCCTGGCCACGGAGGCGCGGCCGGCCGCGCAGTTGCCGCGCGCGTCCCGCCTCGTCCTCAAGAAGAACCGCCGCAAGTCGGCGCCGCTGCGCACCCGTCTGCCGTCGCCGACCAAGCTGATCGTCAGCTGCGGCCACACGCTGCGCCGCGCCGCCCCGACGATGCTCGCGCTGATCGGCGTGGCCGCGGTCGGCACCGGCGCGTACGCCGGCTACCGGTTCCTCACCACCTCGCCGCGCTTCGCGGTGACCTCGATCGAGGTCACCGGCACCCACGTGCTCGGCGCCGACGAGCTGCGTGCCCGCCTGCCCTTCACCACCGGCGCCAACGTCTTCACCGCCGATCTGTCGGCGGCCGAGGCCGCGCTCGCGACCGAGCCGTGGATCGCCGAGGTCCACGTCAGCCGCGAGCTGCCGCACACGATCGTCGTCGACGTGCGCGAGCGCGAGGCCTCCGCGATCGTCGATCTCGACGGGCTCTACCTCGCCGATCGCACCGGCCACGTCTTCAAGCGCGCCGCGCTCGAGCGCGGCGAGGGCGCGAACCTGCCGGTCGTCACCGGCCTCGGCCGCGACAGCTGGTCCGCGGATCCCGAAGGCGGCGCCGCCGCGGTCGCGCACGCGCTCGCCGCGCTGGCCGACTGGCGCGTCGACACCGGGCGCCCGTCGGTCGCCGAGGTCCACCTCGACCCCGGCGGCCTGACCCTGTACACGACCGACAGCGCCGTCGCGATCCGCCTCGGCGATGGCGAGCCCGACGCGCTCACCACGCGCATGCACACCTTCGATCGCGCGTGGGCCGCGCTCTCGCCCGACGAGCGCACCCGCGCCCGCTCGATCCACGTCGACAACCACATCCGACCCGACCACGTCACCGTGGCCTTCAACTAAAGAGCAGCCATGGCCAAGACCAAGACCACCAGCGAGATCATCGTCGGGCTCGACATCGGGACCACCAAGATCGCGTGCATCGCGGGCGAGGTCACCGACGATGGCATCGACATCATCGGGATCGGGACCGCGCCGTCCAAGGGCCTGCGCCGCGGCGTCGTAGTCAACATCGACGCGACCGTCGCCTCGATCCAGGCCGCGGTGAACGAGGCCGAGAACATGGCCGGCTGCGAGATCACCAGCGTGTACGCCGGCATCTCCGGCGCCCACGTCCGCGGCATCAACTCGCACGGCATCGTCGCGGTGAAGGACAAGGAGGTCCGCGACGCCGACCTCCAGCGCGTCATCGACGCCGCCAAGGCGGTCGCGATCCCGATGGACCGCGAGGTGCTGCACGTCCTGCCGCAGCAGTACGTCATCGACGATCAGGACGGCATCCGCGATCCGCTCGGCATGGCCGGCGTGCGGCTCGAGGCCAAGGTCCACATCGTCACGACCGCGGTGACCTCGGCGCAGAACGTCGTGAAGTGCGCCAACCGCTGCGGCCTGTCGGTCGCCGACATCGTGCTCGAGCCGCTCGCCTCCGCGCAGGCGGTGCTCGAGGACGACGAGAAGGAGCTCGGGGTCGCGGTCGTCGACATCGGCGGCGGCACCGCCGACGTGGTGGTCTACTGCGACGGCGCGCTGGTCCACACCGCGGTGCTGCCGCTGGGCGGCGGCCACGTCACCAACGACATCGCGACGGTCTTGCGCACGCCGCTCGACTCGGCCGAGAAGATCAAGCGCAAGTACGGCTGCGCCTCGCGCGCGATGGTCGACGCCGCCGACACGATGGAGGTGCCGTCGGTCGGTGGCCGCGGCCCGCGCGTGATCCAGCGGATCAAGCTGATCGAGGTCATCGAGCCGCGCATCGAGGAGATCTTCGAGCACGTGAAGAAGGAGCTGATGCGCTCCGGCTACTTCGATGGCCTGGCCGCGGGTATCGTGCTCACCGGCGGCGCCACCGCGATGGAGGGCATCGCCGAGGTCGCCGAGCAGGTCATCGGCGTGCCGACCCGGCGCGGGATGCCGACGCGGATCGGCGGGCTCGTGGATGTCGTGCGGTCGCCGGCGTACTCGACCGGCGTCGGGCTGGTCTGCTACGGCGCGGTCCACGGCCGCGCCGAGCGCTCGCGCACGACGATGCAGGAAGCGGCGGGCCGCGGCGTGATGCGCCGGATGTGGTCGCGCCTGGCCGAGATGTTCTGATTCTCCGGCGCGCCACGCGCGCTGCACCGGCGATCGCGTGAAGCGCGGTCGCCCGACGCCGACGGGATCGAGCCTCGATCACCGTCGGTAGACGATCGTGATCGGCCCACGCGAGCGCCGGGACACGGGCCCGTCCGCGGGCCGCGATCCGCCGAGCAGGAGGCGATCGCAAGAAATCGCCGCTCGCCTGCGATCAAAAAGTTGCCCCACATGATCGGTCACTTTCATATGGGCCTACCAACGGGGAGATGACAGCCATGGCACTCATCGAATTCGACGACGTCAATCACGCGAAGATCCTCGTCATCGGCGTCGGTGGCGGCGGTGGCAACGCGGTCAACACCATGATCAGCGGCAACCTCGACGGCGTCGAGTTCGTGGTCGCGAACACGGACATGCAGGCCCTCGAGGCCAACATGGCCCCGCACAAGATCCAGCTCGGCAACGCGCTGACCAAGGGCCTGGGCGCCGGCGCCAACCCCGAGGTCGGCCGCCGCTCGGCCGAGGAGACGATCCAGCACATCGCCGACTGCATCTCGGGCGCCGACATGGTGTTCGTGACCGCGGGCATGGGCGGCGGCACCGGCACCGGCGCGGCCCCGGTCATCGCGCAGGTCGCGCGCGACTGCGGCGCGCTGACCGTCGGCGTCGTGACCAAGCCGTTCGGCTTCGAGGGCAAGAAGCGCCAGAAGCAGGCGGCCGAGGGCATCGCTCGCCTCGAGGAGGCGGTCGACACGCTGATCGTCATCCCGAACAACCGGCTGCTCGCGCTGGTCGGTCAGCAGACCTCGATGGTCGAGGCGTTCCGCAAGGCCGACTCGGTCCTGCTCAACGCCGTCCAGGGCATCAGCGATCTGATGACCGTCCCCGGCCTCATCAACGTCGACTTCGCCGACGTGCGCACGATCATGTGCTCGATGGGCCGCGCGCTCATGGGCACGGGCGTGTCGTCGGGCAAGCGCCGCGCGATCGAGGCGGCCGAGATGTCGATCAGCTCGCCGCTGCTCGAGGACGTGTCGATCGACGGCGCGACCGGCATCCTGATCAACATCACCGGCGGCCCCGACCTGACCCTGCACGATGTCAACGAGGCGTCGACCCTGATCCAGCAGGCCGCGCACGAGGACGCGAACATCATCTTCGGCTCGGTCATCGATCCGAACCTCACCGACGAGGTCCGCATCACCGTGATCGCGACCGGCTTCGATCGCGCCAAGCAGCAGAAGGCGGTCCCCGAGGTCGACACCCGCACCCGCGCGGTCACCGTGCCGGGCCGCCACGTGTCGCAGCAGATCACGATGCCGTACGACACCGGCTCGCAGATCACCAAGGAGTACCCGCAGACGATGACCCCGCCGGCGCGCCGCGCCTCGGGCGAGATCTCGACGACCAAGGCGCCCGCGCACCTGATCGACGAGCCCGATATCGACGTGCAGTGGCCGGACGCGGCCGAGCTGACCGCGGTCGAGCGCGCGCTCGCCGAGCTCGCGGTCGACGACAACCCGGTGCCCGAGGCGCGCGAGCTGTCGATGCGCGTCGCGAGCGGCTCGGGTCCGGCCGCGGTCGATGGCGTGCCGCTGGTCCAGCCCGATCGCAAGCGGCCGCTGCCGCGCCCGAGCATGAAGCAGATGCTGGCGGCGGAGCTCGATGGCGAGAGCGAGCTCGATGTGCCGACGTTCATCCGTCGCCACAACGCGAACCCGAGCTGATCGCCTCCGATCGCGCGCGCTGACGGGCCGGATGGAAGCATCCGGCCCGTTGTCGTTCCGGAGCCGCGGACGTGCGCTACGGCTCGGGGTACGGCGGCGGCGGCGGCGGGT
>JAIOQA010000379.1 GCA_021413675.1 Deltaproteobacteria bacterium
GGACGAGCGTCGGGCGGGCGAGGCGCGGGCGCCGACGGCGGCGGAGCTGCTTGGCGCCGCGGGTGAAGCGCGCCGCGGCGCGGGCCAGCGCGCCGAGCGCGGCAGGCGACAGCCGCTCGAGCGCCTCGGTCGACGCGCCGAGCGTGAGCACCGCCGCGCGGATCGCGGCGTCACCGGGCGGAGGATCGACAGGCATGGCGCTCCCGATGGAGTCGGGTACGACGGTTCGTGACGCGGTTCCGCGTCAGCAGCCCGGCACGCTCGGCTTCGGCGCGCTCGCCGGGCCGGCGGTCAGCGCGGTCAAGGCGGCGCCGCCACCGGCGAGGAGGTCGTCGCCGTCGCCGACCAGCACGATCTCGACACCGAGGGCCGCGAGCCCGGCCGCGCCGGCGCGGGCCGCCGCGGGATCGGCGAACTTGTCGTCGGCGAGCATCGCCAGCGCGCCGCGCGGGCGGCCGACCGCGGCGTCGCCGAGCACGAGCAGCCGGCGCGCGGGCCAGTACAGGGCGCTCTCGCCCGGCGACTTGGCGTCCGGAACCCGGACGACCCGCAGGCCGGCGAGGTCGTCGCCGTCGTCGAGGAGGCGGGCGCCGGTCAGCTCCAGCCGGGCCGCGTCGGCGCGCGGCACCGCGAGCTCGGCCATGAACCGCGCCGCGACCTCGCGCGCGGCGCGCCCGTGGTCGGCGTTGGTGACGACGCACCAGCACGCCGTGCACGCGGCGATGATCGGCGCGAGCGCGGTCGCGACCGACTCCTCGACCGCGACCGGATCGATCAGGATCGCGACGCCATCGACCCGCAGCAGATGGCCGTTGAACCAGAGCTTGCGCGGCTCGTTCCAGACCGACCAGCGCCAGACGTCGTCGGTGACCGCTGCGAGAGGCGTGGGTTCCATCGCGCCACTTTACGCGCCTCCGGCCCGGTGTAGCATCGCGCCGTGGCGAACATCCCTGACGAGTTCCGCTACTGGTCCCAGCGCGATCGCCCGTGGGTGAAGGCGGCCCGCGCGATCGGGCGCCGCGTCCTCGGCTTCGATCTCGCGCCGCCCGACGACGTGGTCGCGGCGTTCGCGGCGATGTACTACGACGCCGATCCGCTGGCCGAGGCGTTCGTCGACGAGGTCTACCTCGGGCGCTCGCCCGCGATCGGCCGCGCGATGCTCGATCAGGCGCTGGCCGGCGGCGTGGCCTCGGTGCCCGACGCGCCGCGCTCGCTGATCGAGCTGTTCGCCGACCTCGAGCGCGACCCGGCGTGGGTCGATCGCGCGCAGGTCGATCGCGGCGCGCAGGTGTTCCGGCGCTACGGGCCCGATGTCTTCACGTTCGCGGGCGCGGTCACGCTCGAGGCCTACGTCGAGAGCTCGGTCGCCAAGCCGCTCGCGCTGACCGGCGCGTACGCCGGTTCGTCGACGAAGAAGCGGTTCCTCGAGACCGCGGCGTTCTGGATCGCGGTGTCGGAGCCCGGCGGGCTCGACGCCGGCGCGCCCGGCCGCGCGTCGGCCCTGCGCGTGCGGATCATGCACGTGTTCGTGCGGCGGCGGCTGCTCGCGCACCCCGAGTGGAACCTCGCGGCGTGGGGCGTGCCGATAAGCCAGGCCGACGCGCTGCTCACGCTCATGGGCGGCAGCTTCGCGCCCGGCCTCGCGATGCGCGCGATGGGCTACCGGCCGTCGCGCGCCGACATCGAGGCGATGATGCACTTCTGGCGCTACGTCGGGCACCTGATGGGCGTGCGCCCGCGCTGGTATCCGGCGTCGATGCGCGAGGCGATGCAGCTCGCGTTCGTCACGCTGGTCAAGGGCGCGCACCAGGCCGGCGACGATGGCGTGCAGCTGTGCCAGTCGTACGCCAGGGCGTTCGCGCCCGATCCCGCCGCGCCGCTCGCGCGCCGGGTGATCGATGGCTGGCACCACCGGATGCACCTCGGCACGACGCGCTTCTTCCTGCGGCGCTCGACCTACCGCCGCAACCGCCTGCCCTCGGCGGGGCCGTGGGCGCTCGCGCCGCTCGTCCGGTTTCCGTACATCTTTGCCGCCGAGACCCTGCGCCGCAACGTGCCGGGGCTGGGGGAGGTCGCGGATCGCGTGGCGCGCCGCCGCCGGGACCGCTGGTTCGCCCGGCACATGGGCGGGCGCAAGGCCGAGTACCGCGCGGCCGAGAGCTTCACGCGCTGACGCCCGCGATCCCGCGATCGATCGTCGCGGATTGTAAGCGCGGCGGCTGGCCGGCGTTCTTGCTGACGTGACCCCACTGCGCCTGCGTTCGATCCTGCTCGTCGCGTTCGTCGTCCCCTTGTTCGCCTGCGCCGGCGGCGGATCGTTCGCGCGCGCTGGCGCGATGGCCCCGACCGCGCCGAGCTCGACCACCGTCGCCAGCGCCGGCGCCAACCCGACCGCGACCCAGATCCCCGAGCAGCTCGTCGTCGAGGGCTCGCTCTCGGTCGAGGTCAGCGAGGTCGGCGATCTGGTGCCCGCGCTGCGCACCCAGGTCGAGGCCGCTGGCGGCCGCGTGATCACCGAGCAGGTCTTCGGCGGCGAGACCTCGTGGAGCGCCCACCTCAAGCTGCGCCTGCCGCCGGCGCAGGTCGAGCCGACGATCGCGTGGCTCGCCAAGCGCGGCGACATCGTCGACAAGCGCATCGACGCCACCGACGTGTCGCGCACGCTGTTCGATCAGCAGCTCGCGCTGACCAACCTGCAGGCCACCAGCGATCGCCTGCAGCTGCTGCTCAACCAGGGCGGCCTCGCGATGAACGACATCCTCGCGATCGAGAAGGAGCTGACCCGCATCCGCGGCGAGATCGAGAGCATCAAGGGCGAGAAGCGCTTCCTCGAGGATCGCGTCGCGCTCGCCACGCTCGACATCGCGCTGCGCCGCCGCGACGGCGCGGTCACGATCGCCAAGGCCAAGTTCTATCCCGGCGCGCGCTTCTCGACGCTGGTGCTGTTCCAGCCCGAGGGCCGCGCGCGCACCCGCGTCGGCGGCAGCATCGTGCTGCACACGGTGCTGCGCAGCGCGAGCTTCGAGGTCGACCTGTACCAGCCCGAGCCCGCGGCCGCCGGCGCCGCCGCCAAGCCCGCAGTGCTCGCGACCCTCGGCTTCGCCGCGTACTCGGACTTCCTCGGCCGCGGCCAGCGCAAGTTCGGCAACCCGTTCCTCGGCATGCGCCTGGGCTACGGCTACCTCGATCGGTCGCGGTTCGTGATCCAGGCCGAGGTCGGCCTCGAGCTCTACAAGCAGCGCCACTTCGTGATCGAGGCCAGCGCCCGCGGCACCGGCCTCGTCGCCAAGGACTCCGACGGCGCGCTCGAGCTCGGCGCCGGCGCGGTCGTGGCGTTCTGAGATGTCGGCGATGCGCGTCGTCACGCTCGCGCTGATGATCGGCGTCGTCGCGGCCACCGGCGCGCGCGCCGCCGCCGATCCGTGCAAGCCCGCCGCTGGCGCACCGATCTACCGCGAGACCCACGGCCCGCTCACGCCCACGCCCGACGACGCCGCGCAGACCGACACCTTCGCGCTGTTCGCGAACGGCACGTGGACCTGGTCGCGCCCCGGCGACCCTGGCAACGGCGGATGCATCACCAGGACCCAGCTCCGCGAGGTCAACCGCGCCATCGCCCGCGCGCGCTTTCGCCGCCCGACCGAGCCGACCGTGACCTGCGACGCGCTACCCACCGCGCGCGTGGTCTACGCGGCCCCGCGCCGCGGCAAGCGCATCACCAGCGAGGCGCCGTGCGGCACGCCGGTCGATCGCACCACGCAGCGCATGATCGATTGCGCGCACGCCGTCATGCAGGCCGCCGCGCCCGCCGATGCGGACCTGCGCGCGATCTGTCGCGGCGCGTAACAGACGATGTAAGACCAGCCCTCGCGCCAGCGCAGCGCGCGCGCTGCGTAAGATGTGGGTTCGCGATGCCACCGAGGATCAACCCGCGGGCGCCCGCGTCGGACCTGTGGTCGGCGCCGGCGTTTCCGCAGCCCGTTCCCAGCTTCGCGGGCCGGCGCGCCGAGCTCGATCGGATGCTCGCGCACGTCGATGCGGATCCGCTGTTCCTCGTCTACGGGGTCGGCGGGATCGGCAAGAGCGAGCTGATCTATCAGCTGATCCGCGAGCTCCGCGCGCGCCCGCGCTGGGCGGCGGCGCCGCCGCTGCTGGTGGCCCTGCGGCCCGGCGCGTCCGTCTCCCGGACCCTCGCGCAGCTGCTGTCGGCGGTGGGCGCCGCGCCGGCCCCGCGCCGCGGCCAGCCGACCGAGCACGCGCACCTGAGCGAGCAACTGGCGCAGCTGGCGCGCGCGCTCGAAAGTCGGCCGTACCTGGTGGTCTTCGACGACATCCATCACCTGCCCGCGGACGCGGTCGGCGATGCGCTCGGCTATCTGTCGCGGCGCGTGCAGGCGAGCCGCCTGATCGTCGCGTCGCGCCGCGAGCTGCCGCTGCCGGCGGCGGCGCCCCCGCCGGTCGTCACCACCCTGGGGCCCCTCGCGCCGGCGATCGCGGACGAGCTGGCGGCGGCCCTGGCCGAGCGGCTGCAGCTCCCGCGGCCCTCGCCGGCGGCGATGCGCGCGACCCACGGCAGTCCGTTCCACATCCACCGCGCGCTGGTCCGCGTCGCGCCGGAACCGGGCGCGCTCGCGGACTCGCTGACCGAGTTGACGCCCGCGGCGCGGCGCGTGCTGGTGATCGCCGCGATCGCGCAGACACCGCCCTCGATCGAGCGGGTGCGGCGGACGTGGAGCGCCGAGGCGTCGCTCGATGACGCCCTGCGCGACCTGCGCCAGCGGTTCCTGCTCGAGGGCGGCGACGCGCTGGTCGTGCACGATCTCGTCCGCGATGCGCTGCTCGCCGGGATCGGGCCCGACGCGCTCGCGGCAGCGCACGCCGACGCCGCCGCGATCTGCACGGCCGAGCTGCGCGATGGCGACCGCCCGCCGCTCTTGCTGGCGGTCGATGCGGTGTCCCACCTGCTCGCGGCGGCCCGCCCCGAGGATGCCTGGCGCGTCGTCGAGCGCTGGCACTCGCGCCTGGCCGCCGCCGGCAGCGAGCACCTGCTGCGCGATCCGCTCGAGCGCCTGCGCGCGGCGCTGCCGGCGCGGCGGGTCGCGATCGATCTGCTGACGGCGCGCTGGCTGGTGCGCGCGTCGCTGTTCGCCGACGCGAGTCGCGTGCTCGCGGGCGTCGGCGACGCGCTCGACGACGCCGCGGCGGCGCGGCGGGCGGTGCTGGCCGGCGAGATCGCGCAGCACGCCGGTGAGCTCGCGCGCGCCGAGGCGCTGTTCGCCGAGGCCGTGGCCCGCGCGCCCGATCAGGACACGCGCTTCCAGGCCCGGCTGCGGACCGCGACCGCGGCGATCTTCGCCGACGATGGGCCGCGCGCGCGGCGGGTGCTCGACGCCGCGCTGAGCGAGCTCGACCAACCCACGACGCGCCAGCGGATCCGCTGCGCGTGGGCCCGCACGGTCAGCTGGATGTTCGACGAGCGCTACGAGGCGGCCGCCGCCGAGGCGCGCGCCGCGCAGCACGCGATCGGCGACGCGGGCCTCGACGATCTGGCCAACCAGCTCGCGATGCTCGAGACCCTGGCCTGCATCGAGGCCGAGGACATGGCGCCGGCGCGGGCCGCCGCGGCGCGGATCGGGCTCGACGGGCTGCGCCGCCGCGTGGCCTCGCTGTACCGCGCGATCCTGCGCTACGCCGATGGCGAGGCCCGCGCCGCCAGCGGGATCCTGCGCGCCGCACACACGGATCTGCGCGCGCACGGCGACACGATGAATGCGTACCTCGCCGGCTTCTACGGCAGCGCCGCGCTCGCCGAGTGCGGTGACCTCGGCGAGGCCCAGGCCCTGGCGCAGGCGACCGCGGCGATGGCGCGCGAGGCCGGGCTGCGCGGTCCCGCGGCGCGCGCGATCGCGCAGCAGGCGCTGTTCGCCGCCGAGGCCGCGCAGAGCGGCGCCGCGCACCGGCTCGCCGCCGAGGTCCTGGCCAGTGGCCACGCCGGCCCACGCGCGCAGGCCCGCGCGCACTGCGCCCACGCGCGCGCGTACACGATCGAAGGCGACGTCGCGCGCGCGCACGGCCACGTCGCGCTGGCGCGGGCGGCAGTCGCGGATCCGGCGCTCGGCTCCGCGCGCGCGACGATCGACGTCGAGCAGGTCGCGGTCGAGCTGGTCGGCGGCGACTTCGACGCCGCGATCGCGCTCGCGACGCGCGCGCTCGGCGCGTACGGCGATCGCGCGCGCGACTACGAGATCGCCCGCGCGCGGCTGGTGCTCGCGGCTGCGCACGTCGCGCGCGGCCGGGTCACCGACCGGGTCGTCGCCGCGCCGATCCTGGCCCAGGCGCGCGAGCTCGCCGATCGCGGACAGCTGCGCAGCGTGCAGGTCGGGTGCGCGATCCTGGTCGCCGCGCTGGCCCGCCGCGACGAGCCCGCGCGCGCCGTGGGCCCGCTGCTCGCCGAGGCGCTGCGCGCGCTCGAGCCCGATCGCGCGAGCATCTACGCGGGCGTGCTGCTCGCGGCGATCGATGGCGGCGTCGTGGCGCGGGCCGTCCCCGGCGCCGTCGCGCTGCTCGCGCACCTCGGCCTCAGCGATCCGATCGACGCCTACCTCGTCGATCGCCACGGCCGGCGCGCGGCGACGGAGGCGGAGGTCGCGCGCGAGCGCGCGCGTCGCGAGGTGTTCGTCGACGAGCGCGAGGCGGTGATCGCCGTGGGGGCGCGCGCGATCCGCGGGCGGCCGCTGCTGAGCGCGCTGCTCGCGGTGCTCATCCAGGCGCGGGGCGAGGCAGTCGCGGCGGAGGCGCTCTACACCCAGGTCTGGGACGCGCCCGAGTACCACCCGCTGCGCCATCGCAACGCGCTCTACGTCGCGATCAACCGGCTGCGCGCTGCCCTGCGCGCGCTGCTGCCGGCGCGCGAGGTGATCACCCGCGTCAGCACCGGCTGGCGCTTGCTCGACGACGTCGACGCGTGCGTCGCGGTGGCCGCGCGCCGGCCGGCGGAACAGACGACGTAAGATCGCGGCGCGGGCTGCGCGGCTACGGTGGCCGCGTGAGGGGACGAGCGACGCGCATCCTGCGCAGCCCCGTGGTGCCGTGAACCACGAGATCACCGCCACACGTCCGTGTCACCCGGTGGCGCGGCGCGCCCAGCCCGCGACGCTCGGCCCCTATCGCCTGTTCGAGCGCCTCGGCGCGGGCGGCTACGCCTGCGTGTATCGCGCCCGGCGCCTCGACGATCCGCTCGGCCCCGACGTGGCGATCAAGCGCCTGCACCCGCACCTGATCCACGACGAGGCGGCGATCGCGTGCTTCGGGCGCGAGGCGCGGATCGCGTACCTGCTCGATCACCCGGTCATCCGCCGGGTGCTCGCGCTGCGGCGCGAGGCTGGTGAGCTGTTCATCGCGATGGAGCTCGCCGAGGGCGTTCCCCTCGACCGCGTGCTCACGCGCGCGAGCCTGACCCGGCGGCGCTTGCCGATCGCGGGCGTGCTCGCGCTGCTCGTGCGGCTGTGCGAGGCGCTGCACTTCGCGCACGAGATCGTCGACGAGCGCGGCGCGGCGGCGGGCTTCGTCCACCGCGACGTGTCGCCGTCGAACCTAATCGTCTCGCCGGCCGGCGCGCTCAAGCTCATCGATCTCGGCGTGGCCCGCGTCGAGGCCGCGGAGCACGTGACCAACTCGGGGCTGGTCAAGGGCAAGTACGGCTACATGGCGCCCGAGGTGCTGTGGAGCGCGCCGTTCGATCGCCGCGCCGACGTGTTCTCGGTCGGCGTCGTCGCGTGGGAGCTGCTGGTCGGCCGACGGTTGTTTCCGATCGCGAGCCCACCCGTCGACCTCGAGCGCGTGCGCGCGCGCCCGATCGATCCGCCATCGGTGCGCAACCCGGCGTGCCCGCTCGCGCTCGACGCGGTCATCCTCCGGGCACTAGCCACCGATCCCGCGGATCGCTGGCCAAGCTGCGCGGCGGTGGCCGAGGCGCTGCGCGCGGTCGCCGCGAGCCTCGAGGTCTCGCTCACCGATGCCGCGATCGCGAGCCTGCTCGACGTGCTGGCC
>JAIOQA010000380.1 GCA_021413675.1 Deltaproteobacteria bacterium
GACAACGACGTCGCCAGCCAGTACGCCAACCAGGACGATCCGCTGTGGAAGGAGGACACCTTCGAGGTGTTCATCGACGCCGACGGCAACCGCCGCGGCTACGTCGAGCTGCAGGTCAACCCGCGGAACGCGCACTTCGACACGTGGTGGCCGACCAACCGCGGCAACCCCGACGACAAGAGCTACACTGCGGGCATCGTCAGCGCGGTCAACGTGCGCGGCTCGCTCGATGATCGCGACGACGACGATCAGGGCTGGGATGCGGAGATCGCGATCCCGTGGGCCGCGGTGAAGGGCAAGGACGACGCGATGAAGGTGACCTTGCCGCCGGTGCCCGGCTCGACCTGGCGCATGAACGTCGTGCGCGTCGACAAGGGCAAGGCCGAGGCGATCGCCGCGGCGTCGTGGAGCAAGATCACGTACAGCGACTTCCACGCGCTCGATCGCATGTTGACGGTGGTGTTCGCCGACGCGCAGGGCAGCACCACGCCGCCGCCGGCGCCGGTCGCGCCGGTTGGCGTGCCTGGCGATGGCGGCGTGCCTGGCGATGCGGGCGTGGCGCGCGATGGTGGCGCGGTCGGCCCCGGTGACGCTGGTGCCGGCGACGCCGGTGCGCCCGCAAAGCCGGCGCTGCGCACGATGACGCCGACGCGCCCGCCGGCGCGGCCGATCGCGCCCGCGCCGACGCCCTGATCCGACTCCGGCGCGCGGCCGCCATTCTCGGGATTGTTGCGCGGCGGCCTGCTAGATTTCGTCGACATGCTCCGCGTCTGTGTCCTCGTCGCCGTGCTCGTGTCGGTCGGGTGCTCGAGCGGTCCGCCCCGGCGGATCGGCGAGGCGCCGAGCTGGCGCGGCGGCGGCGCCGAGCGTCCCGCGCCGACACCCGCGGGCCCGCCCCAGCCGCTGACCTTCACGCCGCCGTCGGCGTCGTCGCCGCGCTACAACGATCCGCCGGTCGCGCCCGCGCCGTCATCGCCGATCGGTGACGCGGTGGTCGCCGCGGTCGCGCGCGAGGCCGACAACCTCGGCATCGCGCACCCGGTGCCCGACGGCCGGCTGTTCGCGGCCGCCGACGAGCTGGCCGCGGTCGTGCCGGAGGAGGGCGTGGTCCCGTACGCGCTGGTCGAGTTCGCGATCCAGCACCACGGCATCGTCGAGCCGTCGCCGCACCTGCTCGTGGTCTGGGGCCCGCTCGACGACAGCGGGCCGATCGTCGAGCAGCTCGCGCCGCGGATCCCCGAGCTGCTGCGCGCCGGCGCGAGCTCGCGGGTCGGCATCGGCACCGCGCGCCGCGGTGATCAGGGCGTGGTCATCCTCGCGCTGCAGGGCTCGAGCGTCGACACCGCGGCGATCCCGCGGACCCTGCCCCAGGGCGGCACGATCCACATCGACGGCCGCCTGCGCGAGCCGTTCAAGAACCCCGAGGTGTTCGTCACCGCCGACGATGGCACCGTCAGCCGGCCCGCGGTCCAGGAGAAGGACGGCTCGTTCCACGCCGCGGTCGAGTGCCCGGCCGCGCCCGCGCGCCAGCAGATCGAGATCGTCGGCTTCGATGCCTCGGGCGCGACCGTGCTCGCGAACTTCCCGGTGTGGTGCCGCGAGGCGCCGCCGACCCAGCTCACGATCCTGCCCGACACCGACGACACCGGGAAGATCGTCACCGAGCACGACGCGGAGCAGACGCTGTTCGCGCTGGTCAACCGCGATCGCAAGCGCGCCGGTCTCGCCGAGCTCACCTGGGACGAGGGCCTGGCCGAGGTCGCGCGCGGCCACAGCCGCGAGATGCGCACGACCGGCGTGATCGCGCACATCTCGCCGACCACCGGCAACGCCGCCGATCGCGTGCGAGTCGCCGGCATCCGCACCGGCGTCGTGCTCGAGAACATCGCGCGCGCCTACAGCGTGATGGAGGCGCACCAGGGCCTGATGAACAGCCCGGGCCACCGCGCCAACCTGATGTCGTCGGTCGCGACCCACCTCGGCGTCGGCATCCTGTTCGGCGACGAGATCAGCGGCCAGCGCGAGCTGTTCGTCACGCAGGTGTTCATCCGGGTGCCGCCGACCATCGATCCGCAGCGCGCGAAGGACGACGTGCGCGCGCTCTTGCGCAAGGCCCGGCCGGCGCTGGGCGACGACGCCGATCTCGCGAAGGCGGCCCAGGGCCTCGCCGACGATCTCGCGCACGGCGCGGCCCTCGATGCGGCGCGGCTGCGCGCGACCCACCAGCTCGACGGCCACAAGTACACGCGCGTCGGCAGCGTCGTGACCGCGGTCGCGGAGCTCGACTCGCTCAGCGCCGAGTCGCTGCTCGGCACCAACCCGGTCAACCTCGTCGGGGTCGGGATCGCGCAGGGGCCGCACCCGGATCTCGGCGACAAGGCGATCTGGCTGGTGCTGCTGCTCGCCGAGCGCGCGCACTGACCGGGCGGCGCGCGCGACCCGCGCGAACACGCGACGTGCGCACGATCTGACCGGACGAACCGCCGCGTCGACGCAAGCCCGCTCGATCACTCGGGCGCCGGGCTGGCGCGTCAGCTGCAATGCGACCTCCCAGGCGCGACGTCGCCAGAGGAGCTCGCAAGATGACCACGCACTGGACCTCGCGTTGGATTGGTTCGATGGCCCTGATCGCCGCGGTCGCGGCCCCGCGCATCGCCCGCGCCGACCGCATGACCGCCAAGGATGTCGTCAAGGTCGCGGCCGCGCCGGGGCTGCCCACCGTCGGCAAGTGGAAACCCACCTGGTGCGGGCAGCTCGGCGGCAGCGGCGACGGCTTCGGCGCGTTCGTCCGCGACACCGAGAGCCAGTACATCTGGGATCAGCTGCCGCAGGCGATCGGGCGCACCTGCCTCGATCCCGACAACGAGGCGTTCCAGATGCAGGTCGGCATGTACATGCAGCGCTGGGTCAACGAGACCGGCGCCTCGCCGGCCCAGATCGCCGAGTTCCTCACGTTGTGGGCCGACGAAGACAACCGCAAGGCCCAGGGCGCGGCCACCTGCGCCAAGCTGCCCGAGCTCGAGGAGGCGCCGTCGCGCGCCAAGGCGTTCCGTCACGCCGAGCGCGCGGTGTTCGGCTGCACCTCGGCCAACGAGGCCGGCGCGCCGCTGCACATCGACAGCCGCGACTCCGAGCCCGACGAGCTCGCGTGGCATTTCGATCGCACCGCGGCGGTGCCGTCGCAGGTCATCGGCCTGTACCGGATGCTGAAGTGCGTCGGCAACAGCGGCGAGGTGACGATGCACGAGCTCACGCGCTGGGCGACCTGCCGGCTCGATCTCGGTCAGCTCAACCAGCGCGCGCTCGAGGCCGAGCTCAAGGCCGCCGGCCACAACGAGTTCGCGCGGATCACCGCGTCGCAGGCGCTCGCGTTCGTGACGATGCGCGCCCGCCAGCTCGAGGCCGTGCTGCTGGCCAAGACCGGCGCCGATCCCGAGCTGAAGTCGGTGCTCGTCGACGCGGCCGCCGCCGGCTGGAAGGCGTGGGAGGCGGCCTACGCCGAGCACCGGGCGGCGGTCGACGCGGCGTGGGCCTACGAGGACAAGTTCTTCGGCATCCGCAAGAGCGCGGCGAAGGGCTGCTTGCCCGAGGTCGAGACCGTCTTCAAGGACGCGCTCGGCACGGGCAAGGGCGCCACGGTGCAGGAGCTCATCGACGCCGGCACCAGCGGCGTGGGCGGGGTGATCCTCGAGCACCTGCGCAGCTGCCTCGCGGCCGAGGGCCTCGAGCGCCACGCGACGCTGGTCGAGGCGCTGATCGAGTCGGGCATGCCGGTGCGCGGGCCGCGGACCGCGGCGCAGGTCGCGATGATGAAGGTCGTCGGGCCGATCGTGTCGGACCGGCCGGGCTTCGCGGTCACCGCCGACATGCTCGACCTCCGCGTGCAGTCGCCGGGCGTCGTCGGCAGCGGTCGCCTGAAGACCTGGTACCCCGACGGCGGCGCCGAGGTGAAGTCGGTGAAGGTGAAGGACGGCAAGCTGTTCGTGACCTTCAAGACGGTGACGTCGAAGGAGCAGGAGCGCGAGTGCACGCCGACCTCGCGGATCATCATGTGGCGCCCCGACGGCACGCCGATCTACGCCGAGAACTGCCGCTACACCGGGCGCACCGTCACGCACAACGACACGGCCACGCCGTTCTGGACGCTGCCGGTGCTGGGCGCCGGCATCAAGGTCGGCGCCTACGTGAAGGTCAGCACCTACGGTAACCAGATCGATGGCGCGAGCGAGGGCGTGCCGGTCGAGGTGTGGAGCAACAAGGACATGAAGAAGCTGGTCGCGGTGTTCGGCCTGGGGAACAACTGATGCGCGCGGCGGTGATCGCGCTCGCGGCGCTCGCGGGCTGCACCGCGCAGGGCAAGCTGTTCGGGTTCTCGACCTCGACCAGCGGGCCGGCGGCGAGCGGATCGAGCGGCGCGAGCGGATCGAGCGGCGGCGGCGCGCGTGGCGCGGGCGACGCGAGCGATCCTGACAGCGCGCCGGTCGTCGGCACGGTGCCCTACGGGCAGTGCCAGGACCCGGGCCCGATGGACCGCCGCCAGCGCACCGCGCCGCCGGCGGCGCCCGCGGATCCGTGGCACGCGGTGGTCGCCAACCAGCCCGCGCCCCTGCCGCTCGACGGGCGCCGGCTCCGGCGCGCCGGCGTGGTGCTGAACGAGGACACCGGGCCGTGCGACGCCGCACACGACCACTGCTTCCTCGACTGCACCTGGCTGGTGCGCGATCCGTCGGAGGACGGCATCCGGCAGTTCGTCGCGGTGGCGGCGCATCGCCGACCCGACGGCATGTTCGCGACCGCGTCGGGCGCGAACCCGTACCGGACCTCGCGCGGCACCGTCGACGACATCGAGCCGGGCTACACCGCGTACCGCACCGTGCCCGCGGCGGCGCGGCTTCTGACCGAGGGCCGGATGGTCGCGGTGCAGGACGCGGTGCCCGCGAACGAGCGCGACGCGCTGTCGCCGTGGCTGATGGGGACGATCTACAAGGTCGACCTCGCGGCGCGCACGGTCCAGCTGGTCGGCTCGAAGGACCGGTACCCGCTCGCGGCGACGCGGGTCGTGGTGCTCACGTACGCCGACGGCCAGGCGGTGCAGCTCGCCGAGGGGCTCGCGAAGGACGGCATCACGGTCAAGGCCAGCGAGGTGTTCGCGCCCGGACCGTGAGCCGACGGAGTCGCCGGCTCCGGTTCCGGATGAGATCGGGCTGCGCGTCCTCGCGCGGGCCG
>JAIOQA010000068.1 GCA_021413675.1 Deltaproteobacteria bacterium
ACTACATCTCGCTGACCGGCGTGACCGGCGCGGGCGGCGGCGGCGCCGTCGACCCGACGCGCATCGCGGCGATCCGCGCTTCCGCTACGGCGTGCCGACCTTGCGCGCCGCCGATGCGCTCTACGCGCTCGGGCGCTGGGCCGACGCCGAGGCGGCGCTCCGCCGGTTCGCGGCGCGCAACCAGTCGAGCGTCGAGGCCCGGGTCAAGCTCGCGCGCTGCCTCACCGAGCGCGGCGATCGCGCCGGCGCGCGCGCGATGACCGCGGAGGCGCGCAGCATCTATCGCGAGCTGCCTCGCTTCCAGCAGCGCGCGCAGCGCGGCTGGTACGTGCGTGCGCTGATCGCGATCTAGCCGAGGCCGGCGCGCAGCGCGCCGACGAACGCGCCGACCGCGGCCGCTGGATCCGCAGCGCCGGCGATCGTCGAGACGATCGCCGAGCCGACCACGACGCCGTCGGCGAGCGCGCCGACCCGCGCGGCGTCCGCCGGCGTCTTGATGCCGAAGCCGACCGCGACCGGCGACCCGGTCGCCGCGCGGATCGCCGCGATGCGCGTCGGGTCGACGGCGCCGCCGCCGCCCGCGCCGGTCACGCCGGTCAGCGAGATGTAGTAGACGAACGGCGCGTCGAGCGCGCGGACCCGCGCGATGCGGGCGTCGGTCGAGGTCGGCGCGACCAGCGGGATGACGTCCACGCCGTGCGCCGCGAGCGGCACGCGCAGCTCGTCGAGCTCGTCGATCGGCAGATCCACGGTGAGCACCGCGTCCACGCCGACCGCGGCGGCGCGCGCCGCGAACCGATCCACGCCGTACACGAAGATCGGGTTGTAGTAGCCGAACAGCACGATCGGCACGGTCGCGCCGCGCGCGCGGATGGCCGCGATCGCGTCGAGCGCGCCGGGCAGCGAGCCGCCCGCCTTCAAGGCGCGCTCCATCGCCGCCTGGATCACCGGGCCATCCGCGGACGGATCCGAGAACGGCACGCCGAGCTCGATGACGTCCGCGCCCTCGGCGGCCGCCGCGAGCACGATCTCGACGGTGGTCGCCGGATCCGGATCCGCGAACGTGAGGTACGCGACCAGCGCCGCGCGGCCCTCCGCACGGCACGCGTCGAAGCGCGCGCGCAGGCGGCTCACGACCGCACCGTCCGGGCCTCGAGCGCCCTGGCGACCGTGACCATGTCCTTGTCGCCGCGGCCCGAGAGCCCGAGGATGATCACGCCGTCCTTGCCCACCATCGTCGCCACCTCGTCGAGCGCCGCCACCGCGTGGGCGGTCTCGAGCGCGCACAGGATGCCCTCGGTCCGCGCCAGCCGCTCGAGCGCGGCCAGCGCATCGGTGTCCGTCCGCGACACGTAGGTCGCGCGCCCGCTGTCGCGCCAGTGCGCGTGCTCGGGGCCGACGCCCGGATAGTCGANNNNGGTCCGCGCCAGCCGCTCGATCGCGGCCAGCGCATCGGTGTCCGTCCGCGACACGTAGGTCGCGCGCCCGCTGTCGCGCCAGTGCGCGTGCTCGGGGCCGACGCCCGGATAGTCGAGCCCGGCGCTGATCGAGTGCGCCTCGGCGATCTGCCCGACGTCGCGATCGCTCGCGCCGCACAGCACGTAGCTCTTGGAGCCGTGCAGCACGCCGATGCGCCCGGCGCCGAGCGTGGCGGCGTGGCGCGGCGTATCCACGCCATCGCCGGCGGCCTCGACGCCGATCAGCTTGACGTCCGGATCCCGGACGAACGGCGCGAACAGGCCGGCGGCGTTCGAGCCGCCGCCGACGCACGCGACCAGCGCATCCGGCAGCCGCCCGCGGGCGGCGAGGATCTGCGCCCGCGCCTCGACGCCGATCACCGCCTGCAGCTCGCGCACCATCCACGGGTACGGGTGCGGCCCGGCGACCGAGCCGATGAGATAGAACGTGTCGCCGACGTTGGTGACCCAGTCGCGCAGCGCCTCGTTCATCGCGTCCTTGAGCGTGCGCGAGCCGCTCTCGACCGGGATGACGCGCGCGCCGAGCAGCCGCATGCGCACGACGTTGAGCGCCTGGCGCTGCACGTCCTCGGCGCCCATGTAGACCTCGCACGGCATGCCGAACAGCGCGGCGACCGTCGCGGTCGCGACGCCGTGCTGGCCGGCGCCGGTCTCGGCGATCAGCCGGCGCTTGCCCATGCGGCGGGCCAGGATCGCCTGGCCGATGCAGTTGTTGATCTTGTGCGCGCCGGTGTGGTTCAGGTCCTCGCGCTTGAGATAGACCTGCGCGCCGACCTCGGCCGACAGGCGCTGCGCGTGGTACAGGCGCGACGGCCGCCCGACGTAGTCGGTGAGCAGCCCATCGACCTCGGCCCAGAACGCCGGATCGGCCTTGGCCGCGCGCCACGCGGCCTCGAGCTCGGCGAGCGCCGGCATGAGGGTCTCGGCGACGTACTGGCCGCCGAACTGGCCGAAGCGACCCCCGACGGGTTCGTCGGCGTCGCGCGAGGCGTGGGTGTCGGTCGTGGTCATGGCTTGTCTCCGATGGCGCCGTCGGCCGCGCGCACCGCGGCGACCAGCGCGCGAACCTTGTCGCGATCCTTCACGCCCGGCGCGCGCTCCACGCCCGACGCGACGTCGATCGCCCACGGGCGGACCGCGGCGATCGCCGCGCCGACGTTGGCGGGCGTGAGGCCACCCGCGAGCACGCAGCGGCGATCACGGTGGCGCGCGACCGCGGCGGTGGCGTGCGCCCAGTCGAAGGTCTGGCCCGAGCCGCCGCGGCCCGCCGACGGCGCGTCGAGCAGCACCGCGTCGACCGGCCAGTCGCCGAGGCGGCCGACATCGGCGGCGGTGCCGACCGAGATCGCCTTCCAGACCGGGCGACCGATCAGGTCCGCGACCTCGCGGCACGCGCTGGCCGGCTCGTCGCCGTGCAGCTGGACGATGTCGAGGCCGACCGCCGCGTGGATCTCGGCGATCTCGTCGGCGTGCGCGTTGACGAACAGCCCGACGATCGCGACCTCGGGCCGCGCCGCGCGTGCGGCGGTCGCGATCATCGCCGCGCGATCGCGCTCCACGTACCGCTTGGAGCGATCCCAGAAGTTGAGGCCGACGAAGTCCACGCCGGCATCGGCGACCGCCGCCGCATCATCCAGGAGCGTGACGCCGCAGACCTTGATGAGCGTCATGATCGCCTCATGGGGCGACCCCGCGCAGCACGCGCAGCGCCTCGCCCGGCGAGGGCGCGCGCATCAGCGACTCGCCGACCAGCACCGCGTGGGCACCGACCGCGCCGAGCGCGGCGATGTCCGCGGCCGTGCGGATGCCGCTCTCGCCGACCAGCACCGCGGTCGATGGAACCCGCGGCGCGATCTGCGCGGTGAGCGTCATGTCGATCGTGAACGTGCCGAGGTCGCGGTGGTTCACGCCGATGAGCGTCGCGCCGGCGGCGGCCGCGCGATCGGCCTCGGCCAGATCGTGGACCTCGACCAGCGCGTCCATGCCGAGCGACGCGGCGTACCCGATGAGCGCGGCGAGATCCTCGCCCACCTCGGGATCCGGCAGGATCGCCGCGATCAGCAGCACCGCGTCGGCGCCCGCCGCGCGCGCCTCGGCGATCTGGTAGCGCTCGAGGACGAAGTCCTTGCGCAACAGCGGCACGTCGACCGCCGCGCGCACCCGGCCGAGGAAGCCGAGATCGCCGTCGAAGAAGTCCCGATCGGTGAGGACCGAGATCGCGGCAGCGCCCGCCTCCGCGTACTCGCGCGCGATCGCCGCGGGATCGGCGTCGGGGCGGATCGGCCCGGCCGACGGCGACGCGCGCTTGATCTCGGCGAGCACGCGCACGTCCTGCCCCGGCGCGCGGTGGAGCGCGGCCCGCAGGCTCCGCGCTGGCGGCGCCAGCGCGGCGGCGGCGGCGACCTCGTCGAACGAGCGCGCGGCCTTCGCGGCGATCACCTCGGCGCGCTTGCGCACGACGATGCGGCCGAGGATCGAGGGGATCGCCGCGCTCACGCGGCCTCCTGCTGCGACGCGATCACCCAGCGCGCCAGCGTGTCGGCGGCCGCGCCGCAGTCGATCGCGTCGGCGGCGCGCTGCGCACCATCGCGCAGGTCCTCGGTCACGCCGATCGCGACCAGCGCCAGCGCGGTCTCCATGATCGTCGCGGCGCGCACCGCGCGGCTCGGCGCGCGATCCGCGCCCTGCAGCACCTCGCGCACGATCCCCGCGTTGTGCGTGGCGTCGCCGCCGGCGAGCTCGGCGGCGTCCGCATCGGCGAGGCCAAAGTCCGCCGGCGTGATCGTCCGCGTGGTCACGGCGCCGTCGCGCCACTCGGCGACGAACGTCGTACCGCCCACCGCGATCTCGTCGGTGCCCTGGCCGTCGCGCTCGGTGCCGTGGACGACGAACGCCCGGTGCGCGCCCAGCGCGCCCAGCGCCCGCGCCACCGGCTCGCACCACGCGCGATCGTAGACGCCGACCACCTGGTGGCGCACGCCCGCCGGGTTGGTCATCGGCCCGAGCAGGTTGAACAGCGTGCGCGTGCCGAGCTCGCGCCGCGGTCCGCCGGCGTGGCGGGTGGCGGCGTGGAACGCCGGCGCGAACGCGAAGCCGATGCCGACCTCGCGCATGCACGCGGTCACCACCGCCGGCGCCGCGTCGATCTTCACGCCCAGCGCCTCGAGGACATCGGCCGACCCCGAGCGCGACGACTGCGCGCGGTTGCCGTGCTTGGCGACGCATGCGCCCGCCGCGGCCGCGACGATCGCCGCCAGCGTCGAGACGTTGACCGTGCCCGCGCCGTCGCCGCCGGTGCCGCAGGTATCGACGCCGCGCTCCGGGAACGGACAGGCCAGCGGCGTCGCTCGCGCCCGCATCGCCCGCGCCGCGCCGGCCAGCTCCTCGGCGGTCTCGCCCTTCATGCGCAGCGCGACCAGCAGGCCGCCGATCTGCGCCGGCGTCGCCGCGCCGTCCATGATCTGGCCGAACACCGCGGCCATCTGGTCGGCGGTCACGTCGTGGCGCGCCACCGCGCGCGCGATCGCGGCCTTGACCAGCTCGCTCACGGCGCCGACATCCGCAGGAAATTCTTGAGCATCGTCTTGCCCGCGGTGGTCATGATCGACTCGGGGTGGAACTGCACGCCCTCGAGCGGCGCGCGGGTGCCGGCGAACGCGCGGTGGCGCACGCCCATGATCTCGTCGTCCCAGGTCTTGGCGGTGACCTCGAGCTCGGCGGGCATGGACTCGGGCGCGATCACCAGCGAGTGATAGCGGGTCGCGATCGCCGGGTTCTCGACGCCCGCGAACAGGCCGCGCTCGTCGTGGAAGATCTTCGAGGTCTTGCCGTGCATCACCTTCGGCGCGCGCACGATCCGCCCGCCGAACACCTGGCCGATCGACTGGTGGCCGAGGCACACGCCCAGGATCGGGATCACGCCGGCGAACCGGCGGATCGTGTCCATCGAGATGCCGGCCTCGTTGGGCGTGCACGGCCCGGGCGAGATCACGATCCGCGCGGGCGCGAGCTGGGCGACCCCGTCGACGGTGATCGCGTCGTTGCGCTCGACCCGCACCTCCTCGCCGAGCTCGCCGAAGTACTGCGCGAGGTTCCAGGTGAACGAGTCGTAGTTGTCGATGAGCAGCAGCATCACTCGGCTCCCGCGGTGCGGGCCATCGCGACCGCGCGCAGCACGGCGCGCGCCTTGTTGACCGACTCCTCGTGCTCGGTGGCGGGGTCGGAGTCGGCGACGATGCCGGCGCCGGCCTGCACGTGGATCTGATCGCCGATCGTGACCAGCGTGCGGATCGCGATCGCGAGATCCATGTTGCCGGTGTACGAGACGTAGCCGACCGCGCCGCCGTAGAGGCCGCGGCGATGCGGCTCGAGCTCGTCGATGATCTCCATCGCGCGGATCTTGGGCGCGCCCGACAGCGTGCCGGCCGGGAACGCCGCGCGCAGGACATCGAGCCAGGTCTTGCCGGCGGCGAGCTCGCCGATGACGTGCGAGGTCATGTGCATGACGTGCGAGTAGCGCTCGATCACCATCTGCTCGGTGACGCGCACCGTGCCGGTGGTCGCCACCCGGCCGACGTCGTTGCGGCCTAGATCGATGAGCATGAGGTGCTCGGCGCACTCCTTGGTGTCGGCGGCGAGCTCGGCGGCGAGGCGCTCGTCCTCGGCCGGGGTGTGGCCGCGCGGCCGGGTGCCGGCGATCGGCCGCAGCTCGACCCGGCCCGCCGACAGCCGGACCAGCGTCTCCGGCGACGCGCCGGTCACGACCGCGTCGGGGAACTGCAGGTGGAACATGTACGGCGACGGGTTGATGACCCGCAGCGCGCGATAGACATCGAGCGGATCGACGTCGCCGCGCGGCACGGTGAAGCGCTGCGACAGCACCACCTGGAACGCGTCGCCGGCGAGCACGTACTCCTTGATGTGCTCGACGCCGGCCTCGTAGCCGGCCTGGCCCCACACCGACGGCGGCGCGGCGATGTCGGCCTTGCGCTCGCCGGGCAGCGGCGGCTCGAGCGACGGCAACGGCGTGCGCGGCTGGCGGAGCTGTCGGACGATCGCGTCGATGCGCGCGACCGCGCGATCGTAGGCGACGCCGGCGCGCTCGGGGCGGCCCACGAACGGCGTGGCCACGACCTTCAGCGTCTGCCGCAGGTTGTCGAAGATGAGGAGCGTGTCGGTGATGACCATCGACAGCTCGGGCAGATCGAGGTCGGCCTTGGCCCGCGCCGGCAGATCCTCGAACGCGCGCACGCAGTCGTAGGACAGCCAGCCGACCGCGCCGCCCCAGAACCGCGGCAGCCCCGGGGTCTCGACCGGGCGGAACTCGCCCATGACCTCGGCCAGCGCCGCGGTCGGATCGGTCGACGGCCACTCGGCCGAGCGCGGCGGCCCGCCGCCGTCGACGTCGTACCAGGTCGCGCGCGCGGTGCCGCTGCGCCAGGTCAAGGTGGCGCGCGGCGCGACGCCGACGAACGAGTAGGCCGCCCAGGTCTCGCCACCGACGACGGACTCGAGGAGGAAGCTGCCGACGCCCTGGCCGAGGGCGGCGTAGGCGGAGACCGGCGTGTCGCTGTCGGCGACCAGCTCGCGGTAGACCGGGATCAGGTTGCCCCGGTCGGCGGCCGCGATGAACGCCTCGCGCGCAGGGGTGTACATGGGTCGACGAGGTTTACACGGCCGCCGAGGATTCTCCAACTCGTCGACCGGCGCGCGCGGGCAAGTTCCGGTCGCGGCGACCAGCACAGATGGACGATTCACCCGGTGACCCGGCGTCACGAAGGCGAGGTGCAGGCCTGGACCCGCTTGCGCCGCGCGGGGCAGATCGGGATGCTACGCGCCATGCTGCCCGCGCTCGACGCCCTGCTCCGCGCCACCGACCCCGCGATCGCCGATCTCATCGTCGCCGAGGAGGTCCGCGAGCGCGACACGATCCGGCTCATCGCGTCGGAGAACTACGCGTCGTCGGCGGTGCTGGCCGCCGCCGGCTCGGTGCTCACCAACAAGTACAGCGAGGGCTACGCCGGCAAGCGCTACTACGAGGGTCAGCAGGAGATCGACAAGATCGAGACCCTCGCGATCGATCGCGCCAAGGCGCTGTTCGGCGCCGACCACGCCAACGTCCAGCCCTACTCGGGCTCGCCCGCGAACCTCGCCGTGTACTTCGCGTTCCTCAAGCCCGGCGACACCGTCATGGGCATGGCCCTGCCCGCCGGCGGTCACCTGACCCACGGCTGGAACGTGTCGATCACCGGCGCCTACTTCCGCGCGGTGCAGTACGGCGTGCGCAAGGACACCCAGCGCGTCGACCTCGACGAGGTCCGCGATCTCGCGCGCAAGGAGAAGCCGAAGCTGCTGTTCGCCGGCGGCACCGCGGTGCCGCGCACGATCGACTTCGCGGCCTACGCCGAGATCGCGCGCGAGGTCGGCGCGATCTTCGTCGCGGACATCGCCCACATCTCGGGCCTGGTCGCCGCCGGCGTGCACCCGTCGCCGGTGCCGGTCGCCGACGTGGTGTCGACGACGACCCACAAGACCCTGCGCGGCCCGCGCGGCGGCATGCTGATGTGCACCGCGGCCCACGCCAAGGCGATCGACAAGGCGGTGTTCCCCGGCCTGCAGGGTGGCCCGCACAACCACACGACCGCGGCGATCGCGGTCGCGCTGCACGAGGCGCGCACCGCCGAGTTCAAGCAGTACGCCGCGCAGATCATCGCCAACGCCCGCGCGATGGCCGAGGAGCTGGTCGCGCGCGGCTTCGCGCTGGTCACCGGCGGCACCGACAACCACCTGATCCTCGCCGACGTCACGCCCAAGGGCCTGGCCGGCAAGCCCGCGGCCAAGGCCCTCGACGAGGCCGGCATCGTGCTGAACTACAACAGCGTGCCGTTCGATCCGCGCAAGCCGTTCGATCCGTCGGGCGTGCGCATCGGCACCCCGGCGGTCACCAGCCGCGGCATGAAGGAGCCGGAGATGCGGCAGATCGCGGCGTGGATCGACCTTGTCATCACCAACCACGCCGACGCCGCGGTCAAGGCGCGGGTCGCCGGCGAGGTCCGCGAGCTGTGCGCGAAGTTCCCGGCGCCCGGCATCATCCTGTAGCCACCACAGGCCGCCGCGCCCAGCGCGCGGCGGCGCCATCCAGCCTCAGAGAGTAGGAAAGAGTGCCCTTTCCTACTCTCTGTTGATCGGCTTGCTCGACGAGGAACGTCTCGCTGCGCCTATCCGGAACGAGTTTGTTTCACAAACTCTCAGGGCTGCGCGAGGAACGCCTCGAGATCGCCGCGGCGGAACTCGAGCTCGCTGCGCATGAACGTCGACAGTGGGCTCGCGGTCGCCAGGTCGCGCTCGGCGATGTGCACGAACGCGGTGCCGGTCTGGGTCAGGTGACAGCCCGAGCACGTGAGGATGTTCAGGTTGGCCTCGAGGCCCGGGATCGACGGCACCAGGTTGCCGATCGCCACGATCTCGCCGCTCGAGGTGCCCATCGGCGCCAGGAACGCGAACGGGATCATCCCGATCTCGCGCGCGCCGCGATTGAGCGCCGCGGCGTTCTCGATCACGAACTGGCGGAAGACCGGGTCCTGGGCGAGCGCGAACGGCACGGTGTCGACCACCGGGTTGGGCAGCAGGTGGCCACCGACCAGCCGGAACTCGCGCAGCTCCCACACCGGCGCGTTCACGAACTCGTTGGTGCGGAAGTGGTTGAGCTGATCGGGCCGGGCGAAGTCGGCGACCAGCGCCGCGGCGGCGGTGCGGAGCGCGTCACCCGACAGGCCGCGCAGCGCGGTCCAGCGGGCCAGCGCGTGGGCGCAGTGCGAGCCGTCGTCGGGGACGTTGAACTCGAAGATCAGCGTCATGCGATCGCCGGGGTTGGTGACGCCGGTGGTCTTGGTGAACACCAGGCGGTTCTCGCCGCAGTTGCCGGGCTGGCGCAGGTCAAAGCGGTTGACCATCGCCGCGGGCAGGAAGCCCGCCGCGTCGACGTCGATCGCGGTGCCGTTGCGCGGCACGCCGGCCAGGAAGGTGGTGAAGCCCGAGCGCGCGGCCACGGTGCGGCCGTTGATCGTCTGGGTCGCGGTCAGCGTGTCGGCCCACTCCTGGAACTGCCCGGCGGCGTCCCCGGTCGGCGACAGCCGCGCGTGCATCGCCGCGAGCGAGAACGCCGGATCGGCGAGGACGGCCGGATCGAGCACGAGCAGCGCGGCGTCGGGCGGCGGCGCCACGCACTGGCCGGCCTGGCAGGTCTCCGGCGTCGCGGGCGATCCATCGCGATCGCAGGTGGTGCCATCGGCGAGCGGGGTCGTGCTGCAGATGCCGGCGACCGGATCGGTGCAGACGTCGACCGTGCACGGGTTGCCGTCGTCGCAGGTGATCGGGCCGCAGCGCTCGACCCGGCAGGTCGAATCGCAGCCGTCGCCGGCGATTAGGTTGCCGTCGTCGCACTCCTCGGGGAACTCGGGGATGCCGTTGCCGCAGATGCCGACCACCTGGCAGGTCGCGGTGCAGCCGTCGCCGTCGACGACGTTGCCGTCGTCGCACTGCTCGTTGAGCTCGACGACGCCGTTGCCGCAGACCGCGGTGTTGACGACGCACTGCGCGTTCTGATCGCAGATGTCGGCCGTCGCCGGGTTGTTGTCGCGATCACAGGCCTGGCCGAACCGCGGGAAGGTGTTGCAGCGCCCGCTGAAGCGATCGCACTCGCCGCCGATGCAGTCGTCGGGATCGGGATCGCAGTTGAACGCGCACTCCAGGCAGCCCGGCGCGTCGGCGCAGTCGCTGTCGGCGCAGTCGACCGCGCCGTCGCCGTCGTCGTCGTTGAAGTTGCGGCACTCCTCGGGCTGGATGCCCGAGAACACCGTCAGCTGGAACTCGCCCTGCGCGAACGGCGAGTCGCCGTCGACGAAGACGTAGTAGGTGCCGGGCTCGGCCTGGGGCAGATCGATCCGCTGCGAGAACTGATCGCAGCCGACCTCGGTGCCCGCGGCGCAGGCGTCCTTGCGGACGTAGACCCGGGCGAAGAACGCCGAGCCGGTGACGCTGACCGACACGTCCTGGCGGGTCGGGACCTCGAGCTTGAAGACGTGCTCGGGCGCGGCGTCCGCCGGGATGTTGCAGCCGATCGAGCCGTTGACCGAGCCCGCGCCCACGGTGAAGCCGCGGACGCGCTCGCCGATCGCGATCGGGGTCGGCGTGGCGCAGGTGCCCGCGCCGAGCGCGAGGCCGTCGAAGTCCATCGTGATCGAGCGCGACGCGGCGCCGCCGCGGCCGTCGGTGACGGTGATGGTCAGCTTGTTGTGCGCGACCGCCCGCGGGCCGGCCTTCCACGTGGTCGACAGCTTGCGCGACGCGCCGAAGCCGAACCCGGGGACGTTCTCGGTCCAGCGATAGCTGAGCGGATCGCCGTTGTCATCGGTGGCGACCACCGCGAGCGCGACCTGCTCGCCGACCTGGACCGACCGGCGCGAGGCATAGACCGCCTCGATGCGCGGCGCCTTGTTGGCGTGCGCGATCGAGCCGGTCCCGCAGTACGGCACGACCAGCACCTGCGCGGTGCGGCCGGCCTCGATCGACAGATCGCGGGCGGCGGCGGTGCACGCCACGCCGTTGGCGCGGTAGGTGACCTCGAGCGTGCGCTGGTCGCCGACCGGCACGGTCAGCTGCGCGGACGCCACGCTGTCGACCACCGCGAGCTCGCCGGTGATCGGCGCCGCGAGATCGGGCGCGCTGATCGTGTACGTGACGCGATCGATGACCGCGCCGGTCGAGGCGTCGGTGCCATCGAGCTCGGCCGTGAAGGCGAGCGCGCCGACCGGGCCGCCGGCGCCGGGGGGCGTCGGGGCGGTGCCGCACGCGGCGAAGACGCCGGTGGCGAGGACGAGGAAGAGATGCTTGTTCACGGGGCTCCTGCGAGTCAGCAGTGGGGGATCCGGCTCGTGGCGCACGGCCTTGCCCGGCCCTCAGCCGCCAGGCTGAAGCGCTCGGAGTCCAACGTCGCCCTGCACACGAACCGCGCGGGTTCAATGCCAGCTCTCTTGGTCGGAGCGGGCCTCGCATACCGCCGTTCTGTGCGGGTTGCCGACAGTTGCCAGCGTGGGCGATCGGCGGCACGCGCTGCGGTGTCGACCTCGCGGCGGGGTGTCGCGGCGGCGCGTCCTCGCCGACGGGGCGACGGGATCGCGGCGGCGCCGGCGCGCGCTACTCGTTCGGCGTCGGCGCGCCGGCGGCGCTCAGGTACGCGTAGAACATGCCGTCGGCCTCGGTCGCGGTCCGGACCGCGAGCTCGTGGGCCTGCTTCGGATCCTTGAACGAGATCCGCAGCTCGATGCCGGCCTTGTGCGCGGCCGCGCCCTTGCCGGCGCGCGCGCCGATCGCGCGGGCCGTGACGCGCGCGATCGGTGAGTCGAAGAAGCGCGTGTCGAGCGGTCGGCGGGTGTTCGCGACCTGGCGGCGCAGGCCCTCGAGCACGACCACGACCTGGCCCTTCTCGACCCACTGCACGACCGTGAAGCTCGACCGCGCCTGCGCGAACAGCTCGGCGCCGCCGTCCTTGGCGGAGAACCCGAGCCAGGACAGCGCGTCCTTCGGCGGCGGCCGGCGCGGCTTGCCCGGCTTCGCCTCGGCCGGCGCGCCGGGGCGCACGCCGCCGTAGTCGCCCTCGCGGCGGATGTCGTCGGCGCGGGCGCTGGCACCGCCGAGCGCGACGGCGGTCGCAACGGCGAGGAGGATCGGGCCGAGGAGTCGCCTCATGCGGGTGATCGTACGCGTCGGCGACGGTCGGAGCAAACTTCGCTCCCTCGCAACGCCGCGCGCTTCATGAAGTGATTCATGAAGCACGCCGTCAGGACTGCGAGTCGGCGCCCTCGCCCATCGACTCGCGCAGCGCCGCCGCCGGGCCGACCGCCTCGAGGCGGAAGTGCGCGTCCGCGGCGGCGAGCTGCTCGGCTTCCTTCTTGGACTTGCCGATCGCCCGCGCCCACTCCTTCACGCCGACCAGCACCGCGACCACGAACCGCTTCTCGTGATCCGGGCCCATCTCGGCGACGACCTTGTAGATCGGCGTCGCGCGCATGCGCGCCTGGCAGAACTCCTGGAGCCGGGTCTTGAAGTCGTAGAAGCCCTTGAACTCGACGGTCTCGATGCGGCGCGCGAGCAGCCGCCCGACCAGGTCCCAGGCCGCGGGGAAGCCGCCGTCGAGGTAGACCGCGGCGACCAGCGCCTCGAACGCATCGGCCAGGATCGACGGCTTCTGGCGACCGCCGCTGCGGTCCTCGCCCTTGCCGAGGCACAGCCAGTCGCCGAGGTGCAGGCCGAGCGCGACCTCGGCGAGCCCGGCCTCGCTCACGACCTGCGCGCGCGTCACCGACAGCTCGCCCTCGCGCAGCTGCGGGTAGCGGTCCATCAGCCGGTGGCCAACCGCGAGATCGAGGACAGCGTCGCCGAGGAACTCGAGGCGCTCGTTGTCGTCGGTCGCCAGCGCGGCGTGCTCGTTGGTCCACGAGCTGTGGCGGAGCGCGGCCGCGAGCAGGTTGCGATCGCGAAAGCGGTAGCCGATCAGCTCTTCGAGGTGATCGTGGTCAGTGCGCGGGACGTCCGCGGTCATCGACGCACCCTACCATCACGCGACCGCACGTGCGCGCGTGCTACCATCGCCGACGGGTGGAGCCTCGCCGCGAGCGTTTCGGCAAGTACCATGTGCTCGAGCGCATCGCGCAGGGTGGCATGGCCGAGGTCTACAAGGTCAAGACCGTCGGGATCGCCGGCTTCGAGAAGATCCAGGCGCTCAAGCGGATCTTGCCGGCCGCGGCGCGCGAGGGCCGGTTCATCCGCAGCTTCGTCGACGAGGCGCGCATCGCCGTCGAGCTCAACCACCGCAACATCGTGCAGGTGTTCGACTTCGGCAAGGCCGACGGCGAGCTGTACCTCGCGATGGAGCTCATCGAGGGCAAGGACCTGCGGACCGCGCTCGAGCTGGCGCAGGAGCGCACGGTGCCCTTGCCGGTGCCGACCGCCTGCTACGTGATCGGCGAGGTCGGCGCCGGCCTCGACTACGCCCACCGCAAGACCGACGTCACCGGCCGGCCGCTGGGCATCGTGCACTGCGACGTCTCGCCGGCCAACGTCATGCTGTCCGAGGACGGCTACGTGAAGATCCTCGACTTCGGCGTGGCGCGCGCGAGCTTCGCCAGCGCGGTCGAGCAGCGCCGGCTGCGCGGCAAGCCGCGCTACATGGCGCCCGAGCAGACCCGCGGCGAGACCCCGACCCCGGCGACCGACGTCTTCGCGCTCGGCATCGTCGCGTGGGAGGTGCTGACCGGCCTGCCGCTGTTCGACGGCGCCGATCTCAAGGCGATCCTCGCGGCGGTCCGGCGCGCGGACGCGCCGCGGGTGGATCGCCTCAACCCCGAGGTGCCGGCCGAGCTGGCGCGCGCGGTCGCGATCGCGCTCAACGCCGATCCGGCGTCGCGGGGCACGGCCGCCGACCTCACCGCCGCGGCGATCCGCGCGGGCAGCGGCGCGGGCAGCCGCGCGCTCGCCGAGTGGCTCGGCGCGATCGACGTCGCGTCGCCGGTGACGACCTCGGTCACCGATCTCGGCGCGTCGGGCTTCACCTCGGACACGATGTCGCGCGCCGCGCACGCCGAGGCCACGCCGATCCCGACCGCGGTATCGCCGACCCGGCCGGTGCGCCGCGGCGATCGCGCGCGCCCGGCGGTGCCGGTGCCGATCGACGAGCCGACCGCGCTGCTGCCGCACGGCGCGCGGGCGATCCTGGCCGCGGCCGCCGCGATGGAGCCCGAGCCGACGCGCGCCGATCCGCGCGCGCCCGAGGGCGCCGCCGCCAGCGACAGCGCGGCCATCGACAGCGCGCCGGGCGAGCCGACGCGCGCCGAGCCGCCCCCGCGCGTCGCCGCCGCGACCGATCCGCCGCCGCCGGGCGCGACCCAGGTGATGCTCGGCCACAGCCTCGATCTCGGCGAGGTGACCGACGACTGGGAGGAGGCGCCGCCGCTCGACGACGATCCCGCGCTCGATGATCGCGCCACGCCGCGCGATCCACCGCGCCCCGGCTCGGGCTCGACCACGGCGACCGAGGCGATCGACGACGATTTCGGCGCGCCGATCGCCGGCGCGCTCGCCGCCCGCCGCCGCGCGGTCGTGGTCGCGGTCGCGATCGAGTCGAGCGACGCCGAGCACGCGCCGCGGCTGGCCCGCACGCTCGGCGATCTCGCGTACGCGCGCGGCGCGATCGTGCTCGAGGCCGAGGCCCGCGGCGCGGTGGTCGCGTTCGGGCTCGAGATCGCCGGCGAGGATGACGTCGCCTCGGCGATGGCCTACGCGCTCGACGCCGCGGCCGCGGCCAAGGACCTCGGCCAGGGCAGCGCGGTGCTGCGCATCGGCGGGCGCGCTGGCGTCGCCGCGACCACGGACGCCGAGGGTCGGCCGCGCGTGCCGACCGACGCGATCGACGAGGCCCGAGCGCTGGCCAAGGACGCGCAGCCCGGGCGGCCGCTGTTCGCCGGCGGCGCCGGGCGGCTGTCGTCGGCGCACTTCGCGTTCCGCGAGCTACCGGCGCGCCGCCACCTGCACCGCCGTGGCCGCGTGCTCGAGCTGCTCGGCCCCCGCAGCTTCGACGAGCGCGGCCGCGCGCTGCTCGATCGCCGCGGCCGGTTCGTCGGCCGCGGCGCCGCCCTCGACGAGCTGTCGGCCGCGCTCGATCAGGCGATCACCGAGGAGCGCCGGATCACGGTGATGGTCACCGGGCGCACCGGCACCGGCAAGAGCCGGCTGGTCGCCGAGCTGGTCGCGCGCGTCGTCGACGGGCCGCGCCGCGCGGTCTGGGTCTCGGCGATCGCCGCGGCGGCGCGCCGGGTCGAGCCGTTCGCGCTGACGATCGATCTGATGCAGGCGTCGCTCGGGTTGCCGCCGGGTCGCGGTCGCGCCGCGCGCGCGCAGCTCGGCCAGCGCCTCGGCCACGTGCTCGCGAAGGTCGGCGTGGCGACCGAGCAGGTGGTCGGCTTCGCCGCGGCCTTCGAGCGCGCGATGGCGCTGCGCGACGGCGCGCCGATCGAGGGCCCCGACACCGCCGACCTGCGCGCCGAGGTGGCGGCCGCGCTCGCCGGCTTCCGCGCGACCCAGGTGCGCCCGGGGCGGCCGCTGGTGACGGTCCTCGAGGATCTGCACGCGGCCGATGGCGCGAGCCGCGAGGTCCTGCGCCACCTGGTGAGCGCGCCCGCGCCGGGCGCCGAGCTCTTGATCCTGACGACCCGGCCCGAGGGCGACGAGCCCCTGCCCTGCGATCGCGTGATCACCGTCGACGATCTGGTCGGCGGCGAGCTGCGCGAGCTGGTCCTCGATCGCCTCGGCGAGGCCGCGACGCCGGCGGCGGTCGCGGCGGTGATCGCGCGCGCCGGCGGCAACCCGCTGTTCGTCGAAGAGCTCGCCGCCGCGGTGCGCGAGGCCGGCACCGACGTGCCGCCGACCGCGCGCGACGTCGCGCTGGCCCGCGTCGATCGGCTGTCGCCGGCGGCGCGCACCGCGGTCCACTACGCCGCAGTCGCGGGCGGCGCGGTCCGCGCCCGCATCCTCGAGGAGCTGGTCGGCGAGGCGCTGCCCGCCGCGCTCGAGGAGCTGGGCGCCGAGGGCCTCTTGGTCCGCGCCGACGACGCCGCGCCCGAGGATCCCGAGGGCCTGCTGGCGTTCTCGCGCGGCCTGTTGCGCGAGGTCATCTACGACGCGCTGTCGACGCGCGCGCGCCGCGACGCCCACGCGCGGTTCGGGCGCCTGCTCGCGTCGCGCTTCTTCGCCGGCCGCGAGGAGCCGCCCGGCGTGATCGCCGAGCACCTCGAGATGGGCGGCGAGATCGCCGGCGCCGCGGCGTTCTGGCTGCGCGCCGGGCGGCTGGCCCTCGCCGCCTTCGACGCCGAGGCCGCGGTCGCGCACTTCTCGAAGACGCTGGCGCTCGAGGGCGGCACCGCGGTGCTTCCGACGACCTCGGCGTCGCGCGCCCGCCGGCGCGAGGCGCTGGCCGGGCGCGAGGAGGCCCACCGGCTGCGCGGCGACCTCACCACCGACGCCACCGACCTGGTCGAGCTCGCGCGCCTGGCGGGCGGCGATCCGGCGCGGCTCGCGGACGTCGAGAGCCGGACCGCGCAGCGCCACCTGCGCGCCGGCGATCTCGCCGCCGCCGAGGCCGCGATCGATCGCAGCCACGAGCAGGCCCGGCTGGCGCGCGACGAGCGCGGCCGCGGCCTGGCGCTGCGCGTGCGCGGCGAGATCCTCGAGCGCCAGGGCCGGCTCGACGACGCGCTCGCTGCGGTCGCCGAGGCCGGCGCGATCTTCCGCCGGCTCGGGCTGGCGCAGGACGAGACCCTCGCGCTGATCGCGCAGGGCCGGATCCACCTGGTGCGCGCGCACTACGAGGCCGCGCGCGACACCTACGCGCCCGTGGTCGCGCGGGTGCGCGAGACCGGGGATCCGTGGCTCGAGCGGATCGTGCGCAACCACGTCGCGGTGATCCAGCTGTCGCTCGGCAACTTCGCCGACGCGCGCCGCTCGGCCGAGCGCGCCCTCGCGCTGTGCCGGCAGCTCGGCGATCGCGCCCGCGAGGGCGACAGCCTGTCGGTGTGCGCGATCATCCACGACGAGGTCGGCCTGCACGAACACGCCGCGGGCCTCTTCGAGGACGCGCTCGCGGTGCTCGACGCGACCGGCTCGAAGTGGGGCAAGGCCGACTGCCTGGTCTACGCCGGCATCTGCGCGATGCGCCGCGGGCTCGACGCGGGTCGCGATCAGATCGACCTGGGCCTCGCGCTGGCCGAGTCGCTCGGCGCCAAGCCGCTGGTCGCCAACGCGCTGCTGGCGCGCGCCGCCGCCGATCTCGCGCGCGAGGATCTCGACGCGGCGCTGCGCGACGCCGAGCAGGCGGCGCGGCTGGCGCAGACCCACGCGCAGATCGCGATCGAGATCCCGGCGGAGGCGCGGCGCGCCGAGGCGCTGCGGCGGATGGGCCGCCCAGGCGAGGCGCACTCGCTGTCGGTGCGCGCGGTGGCGCTGCTCGATCGCCAGCGGTACCTCGAGGGCAGCGAGGAGGAGGTGCTGGTCGTGCACGCGCGCGTGCTGGCGGCGATCGGGTACGCCGGCCAGGCGGCGGAGGTGTGGGAGCGCGCGCGGCAGGGCGTGCTGCGGAAGCTGGCGACGCTGGATCTGCCGACGTGGCGCGAGCGGTTCGTGGCGATCCCGCTGCATCAGGAGCTGCTGAACGAGGGACCGCCGACCTGACCCGCCAACCGACGTACCGTTGACGCGGGCGTCGACTTCAACGTGGGCGTTGACCTGGGCGTGGGCGTCGACTTCAACGTGGGCGTTGTCAGCGACGGCGACGGCGACGGCACCTTTGACGTCGACGTCGCGCGGCCCGAGACCCGCATCCCGCGCGGCGGGCACATCCCATCCCGGCGACGCGCCAGGTCAACGTCAACGTGACACGTCGCCGTCGCCGACAACGCCCACGCAGACGATCACGCCCACGTCTTCGATCACGCTCACGTCAACGTTCAGGCGCACCCGCGCTCAGTCCCGCGCCACCCACCCCCCCCCCAGCACCCGATCCCCGTCGTACAGCACCGCCGCCTGCCCGGGCGCCGCGATCACCCCTTCGTCCGCAAACCGGACGACCAGCCGCCCGCCCTCGCGCTGCTCGACCTCCGCCGGCTGCGCGGACCCGCGGTGGCGCACCTGCACCGCGCACGCGCCGTCGCGCGGCGGCGCGAGCCAGCGCACGTCCTTCACCTCGATCGTCTGGCGATGCGCGGCGGTGCGCTCGCCGACCACGACCCGCCCGGTCGTGGGCTCGAGCGCGGTCACGAACATGCGCTCGCTGGTGGCGAGGTTGCCGAGGCCCTTGTGCTGGCCGATCGTGAACTGGTGCACGCCCTCGTGGTGGCCGAGCACGCGGCCGCCGCCATCGACGATGTCGCCGCGCACCGGCAGGGCCTTGCCGCGGCGCAGGGCCTGGCGCGCGACGAAGCCGGCGTGATCGCCGTCGGGCACGAAGCAGATCTCCTGCGACTCGGGCTTGGCCGCGTTGGGCAGGCCGAGGGCCGCGGCGCGCGCGCGCACCTCGCCCTTGCCCAGGCCGCCGAGCGGGAACTGCACCACCGGCAGCTCGTCGCCGGGCATCGAGAACAGGAAGTACGACTGATCCTTGTTCGGATCGACGCCGCTGCGCAGCGCCCAGCCGTCGGCCACCGGCTCGATCCGCGCGTAGTGGCCGGTCGCCAGCGCCTCGGCGCCGATCGCGCGGGCGTGGGCCAGGAGCGGCGTGAACTTGATGTGCTGGTTGCAGCGCACGCACGGGTTGGGCGTCTCGCCGGCGAGGTAGGCCTCGACGAAGTCGTCGACCACCGCGGCGGTGAACTCGCTCTCGAGATCGATCACGTAGTGCGGGATGCCGAGGTGGCGGCACACCGCCCGGGCGTCGTCGACGTCGCGCGGGCCACAGCAGCGCCCGGCGCCCGCGATCGTGCCGCGTGCGTCGTACAGCCGCATCGTCATGCCGACGACGCGATGGCCTGCCGCCACCAGCTCGGCGGCCGCGAGGGCGCTGTCGACACCACCCGAGAGGGCGGCCACGACCAGGGGGCGGGCGTCACTCATGACGTGGTACAGATGCCCGAACCCGTCATGGAGCGCAACCGCTGCCTCGTCATCGCCGACTCGCTCGACGACGCCGGCCACGGCGTGGGGGTCGATCGCGGCGTGACCGTGCACGTCGCCGACCTCCTGCCGGGCGAGCAGGCCGAGGTCGCACTCGAGCACGCCAGCCCGCACAAGGCCGAGGCCTGGGGCCGGGTCGCGCGGCGGATCGGGCCGGCCTCGCCCGATCGCGTGGAGCCCGCGTGTCCGGCGTTCGGACGATGCGGCGGCTGCGTCTGGCAGCACCTCGCCTACCCGGCGCAGCTCGTCCGCAAGCACGACCGGGTCGCGCGCGCGCTCGCGCCGCTCGGCCCCGCGATCGAGGTCGCGGCGGTGGTGCCGTCGCCGTCGGAGCGCCACTACCGCAACAAGGGCAAGTACGTCGCCGCCCGGCTCGGCCGGCGCCTGATCCTCGGCGCGTTCGCGCCCCGCACCCACGCCGTCATCGACACCGTCGGCTGCCAGATCGTCGCGCCGATCGTCGACGAGGTCGCGGCCTGGATCCGCGGCGCCGCCGAGGCCGCGGAGCTCGCGCCCTACGACGAGGCGACCCGCCAGGGCGAGCTGCGCTACGCGGTCGTGCGCGCGTCGGCCGCGGGCGAGGCGCTGGCCGCGCTGATCGTCGCGCCGGGCGCATCGCCGATCCGGGTCGAGGAGGTCGCCGCCGCGGTCGCGCGCCACCCGGCGGTGCGCGGCGTGATCGCGCTGGTCAACGCGCGCACCGACGGCTCGATCATGCCGGCCGAGGCCGAGGCCATGCTCGCGATCGGCCAGCCGTCGCTGGTCGAGACGATCAGCGGCGTCGAGGTCGAGGTCGGCGCCAGCGAGTTCCTGCAGGTCAACCGCGATCAGGCCCAGGCGATCTACGATCGCGTCGCGGTGCTGGCCGGCGCCGCCGAGGGGGTCCGCGCGATCGATCTCTACGCCGGCCTGGGCGGCATCACGTTCGCGCTGGCCCGCGCCGGCGCCCGGGTCCACGCGGTCGAGATCGATCCAACCGCGGTGGCGAACCTGATCCGCGCCGCGCAGCGCGCCGGCTGGGGCGATCGAGTCAGCGCCCGCGCCGGCGACGCCGCCACCGCGCGCGGCGCGACCGACGTGCTGGTCGTCAACCCGCCGCGCAAGGGGCTCGGCGCCCGCGCCCGCGAGGCGATCATCGCGCTCGCGCCGCCGACGATCGTCTACGTCAGCTGCGGCCCCGAGTCGCTCGCCGACGATCTGGTCGCGCTCACCGTCGCGGGCTGGCGCGTCGACACCGTGGAGCCCTTCGACCTCATGCCCGGGACGCCGCAGATCGAGACCGTCGTGCGCCTGCACCGCGCTTGACTCGGGCCACGGGCTGCCAAACACTCGGGATCGTGCGAGGGCTCACGAGCGTCGGGGTCCTCGTCGGAATGGCGGCGTGCGGCCACGCCCCACCGCCGCCCGCGACGGCCGCCGCGCCCGCTCTCGCGCCGTCCATCGCGCCCAGCGCCGCGCCGCGCACCGACGCGCCCGACGTCACCAGCCCCGACGCGCCCGACTCCCCGCGGGCCAGCGCCCCGTCGCCGATCGCGCCGCTGTCCGCCGATCGCACCGCGCAGGCCGGGCCGCCGCTCGTCGGCGCTGGCACCTGCTTCGCGATCTCCCGCGATGGCCTCGTGGTCACGACCGCCGGCGTCGTCGAGGGCGCCGACGTCATCGGCGTGCAGTTCGGCGACGAGCCGCCCCGCCCCGCGACGATCGCGCGCCGCTCGGGCGACGTCGACCTCGCGATCCTCGCGACCGATCGCGTCGCCGCGGCGTTCCTGCCGATCGAGCTCGCGCCGCGGCTCGCGGTCGGCGATCGGATCTTCACGATCGGCTTCCCGCAGCCCGCCGCGCCCGGCGCCGAGCCCGCGTTCCAGGACGGTGCGGTCAGCGCGCTCACCAGCGGCGGCGAGGACCGGCTCCTGCAGCTGAGCCTCGCGACCCAGGGCGGCAACGCCGGCGGCGCGGTCGTCCGCGAGGACGGCGCCCTCGTCGGGATCGTGGTGCGGCGCACCGGCGACGGCGTCTATCTCCAGCGGACCGGCGCGGTGTCCGCCGACGCGAGCGTCGCGACCCGCGCGGCCTACCTGGTCCCGCTCATCGACCCGAGCCGGCTCGCGAAGCCGCCGCGGCTCGATCGCGCCGCGGCGATCAAGCGGCTCCAGGCCGCGACCTGCAAGGTCCTGACCGCGAAGGCCCGCCCGTAGCGCGGCGATCAGCGCGGCGGCGAATCGAGATCCGCGCCGAGATCGACGAGCAGGGTCGCGCCCGACTCGGGCGCCAGCTTGTGCTCGACCCGGCGCGGGCCGGCGGTCGTCACCATGTCCACGCGCAGCACCGCGTGATCGCCCGGCACCATCGCGCGGAACCGCGGCGGCCGATCGGCGCCGTCGGGGCCGAAGTCCTGCTCCATCCACGCGTCGGGCTCGCCGTCGACGAAGACGTCGGCGCGCAGGTGGCGGATCTCGCCGGCGTGGTTGCCGAAACCCAGCTCGATCGTGACGTCGTTGGTGCTGCGGTGGCTGCAGGTCTCGTGGGCCAGCGCGGCGAGCGCCACGATCAGCGCGACCGGCGCGAGGCGCTTGCGGAACAGATCGTATCGCGACGTGGCCACGGCGGCTCTGTAGCACGGCGCCGGGCGCGGGGCTCGCCTCACCGAAAACTCGCGCGGCCGGCGGCGCGGACCTAGCCTCGGATCATGCGCCGCTCGCTCGTCTCGCTCGGCCTCGCGGTCGCGGTCGGCGCGAGCGGCTGCGCGGCGCTGGCCCGCACGCGCCGGGTCGGCACCGACGGCGTCGCGCCCGCCTCGCCCGCCGCGCTGACCGAGGCCGCCGCACCGGCTACCGCGTCCTCCCCGCCGGCACCACCCCCGCCCCGTCCCTTGCCCGCGCCCCACCGCGCGCCGCGCCCGCGGGCCGGTCAGCCCGGCACGCCGCCCGACGGACCGCTGCCGCGCGCGTGGATCGGCGTCCGCGACGGCCGCGAGCCGCTCGCGTTTGCACTCGCGCTGCGCGCCGAGCTGGTCGGCGATCGCTGGGACGCGACCGACGGCCCGGCGCTGGTCGCCGCCGCCCGATCGCGCGGCCTCGCGATCGCGCCCGCGTCGGCGGCCCGCGAGCTGCGCCCGGGGGCGCTCGTGGTCTTCGATCGCGCCGTCAAGGGCGCGCCCGCGTCGCTGGTCGCGCTGGTCACCGCGACCGACGGCACCGGCGTCGCCGATCTGATGTTCCTCGCCGCCGGCGTGGTCCGCGCCGGCAAGCTCGACCTCGCCCACCCCACGCGGCACAAGGACGATCGCGGCCGGGTCGTGAACACATATCTGCGCCACCGCGAGGATCCGCTGCCCGATGGGACGCGCTTCCTCGCCGGCGAGCTCGCGGCGCTGGTCATCCCGCCGCCATGACTGTCGAGTACCCGGGGCCGGACTCGAACCGGCACGAGCTTGCGCTCACAGCATTTTAAGTGCCGTGTGTCTACCGTTCCACCACCCGGGCGTGACCGCTCGAGTGTACCTCGCCGCGCGCGCCCAGATCAGGCGCGGCGGGTGCGCTCGAGCAGGTAGCCCTGCTCGTGGCCGCACGGGGTCTGCGCGATCAGCCGGAAGCCGTGGGGCGCGAACAGCCGCGGCGCCAGCTCGAGGGGCCACGGCACCTCGTCGGTGTAGATCCACTTGCCGACGCTGCGCAGCGCGGCGCGGAACGCGCGGTAGCGCAGCGTGTCCACCGGCACGAGGATCGCGAGCAGCCCGCCGGGCGCGACCGCCCGGGCGTGGGCGGCGACGACGCGCGCCTGATCGGGGCCGTGGAAGTGCTCGACCACGCCGCCCGAGTGCACCAGATCGTACGCGCCTTCCCCGTCGAAGCCGAGCAGATCGCCCTCGACGTAGCGCACCCGATCGCCCTTGCCGCGGCGGGTCCACAGCGCGCGCGACAGCGCGTTCGCCGCGTGGTTGCGCTCGACCAGGGTCGCGCTGCCGCCGTAGGTCTCGACCAGCCGCAAGGAGGCGTGGCCGGTGCCCGCGCCGAGCTCGGCGATGCGCGGCGCCCGCGGCAGGGTCACGCCGTCCAGCAGCCGCCGGTAGGCAGCGAACACCTGGCGGATGCGGATCGTCTCGACGAGGTTCGAGCGGCGACCGATGGTGGCGAAGTGATCATCCCAGTTGGTGGCGACGAGCGACATGCGATTCTCCGAGCGTGGTGAGGGCGGCGTCGACGACGGCGTCGGCGGCGCGAGCCGATCGAAGTCGCGGCGGAGGCCGAGCTCGACGAAGCGCACGTGCGCGGATCGCGGCACGCGCGCCATCGGGAAGCACACCAGCGCCTGCGCCGGCACCGGCAGCGCGGCCAGCGCGTCGATCAAGCGCTGCGCGCGGCGCGTGGGCTGCGCGCCGGCGGCCACCAGGATCAGCGGTCGCGCGTCGAGGCCGAGGTCGCGGCGCACGCCGATCGGATCGGGGCGCGGCGGCGCGGCGATCGGGATGCCGGTCACGATCACGCGATCCGCGGGCGCGCCCTGCGCGATCAGCGCCGCGCGGCCGTCGGCGCACGGCGCGCACCAGCGGTCGACGCCGTCGCGCACCCAGTGGCGGTGCGGGCGGTAGTCGGTCGCGACCATGACGTGCGGCAGCGGCCGACCGAGGCACGCGCGCGCCGCGCCGACCAGCGCGCCGCCACCCGTGAAGGTGGAGATGACGAGATCGGGCGCGAGCTCGATCAGGCGCGCCGCCGTGCGCGCCACGCCGGCCGCGGCCAGCGCGTGGGCCGCGAGGGTCGGCTGCGGCTGATCGGTGCGGCGGTAATACGCGCGCCACAGGCCGGGCGCGCGCGCCAGCGCGAGCTGGTAGAGCGCCTGCACCGGCACGCGCTGCCACGCCGGCACCAGATCGTTGTAGTCGACGAGGTGAACGTCCGCGTGGCCGCGCGCCGCGAGCGCCGCGGCGATCGCGGTCGCGGCGCGGGTGTGACCGCCACCGACGGAGGCGTGCAGGAGGACGATGCGAGGCACGACGAGCGGAACTGCAAGGTCGTGCCCAGCGCGCCATCACCACCTCGACACCCGCCATGTCGATGAGTTGCGCGCGTGATCGCGGCGCGAGCGCCAGACGTCCACCACCTCGCTGTCCTCGGTTCGACCACCGGACTTCGACACGTGGCACGGGCTGGCACGCGGCGATCGGCCATCGATCCCCGGTGCCTTCGGCGACGCCCGCTTGCTGGCCGGTCGTGATCGATCGTTCACACCGACGCGTCGCGGCACGTCGGTTGCTGTTCGTCGTCGCAGATGTCGACGCGAGCCCTCCTCCTCTATAGCCCCGCCGGCGGCGGTCACCGCGCCGCCGCCCACGCCGTCGCCGAGGCGATCTCGGCGCAGGATCCCGCCGCCACGGTCGAGGTGCGCGACGTGTGCGAGTTCGCGCCCGCCTGGTTCCGCTACGACCGCGCGTGGTCGCTGTTGCAGCGCCACGGCGCGTACGCCTGGGATTGGATGTTCGACGCGACCGATCGCGCGGAGGCCGAGGCGATCGACGCGATCCGCCTGCCGCTGCACCGCGCGCTGTTCGCCGGCCTCGATCGCCACCTGCGCGCGACCCGGCCGACCCACATCGTGTCGACGCACTACCTGCCGGCGATCGCGGTCGCGCGGGTCAAGCGCGCGATCGGCGCGCGCGCGATCACGGTCGTCACCGATCACCAGATCCACCGCGCCTGGCTCGCGCCCGACGCCGACGCGATCTGCGTCGCCGACCTCGCCGGCGCCCGGGCCGCGCTGCGCCGCCGCGCCGATCGCGCGATCGCGGTGACCGGCATCCCGATCGCGCGGGCCTGCGCCGCGCCGACCCGCGCGGTGGCCGCCGAGCTCGCGCGCGCGCGGATCCTCGCGCTCCTCGGTGGCGTGCCCGCGGGGCCGGCGTGCGCCGCGATCGCCAGCCTCGCGCCGCTCGCGCGCGATCACGATCTCGAGATCCTCACCGGCGATGATCCGGTCGTGCAGCGCGCCTGCGCGGCGGCGTTCGCCGGCACCGAGGCGATCGTCCGCGCGCGCGCGCCCGGCCTGGTCGGCGCGCTCGACGCCGCCGACGTCGTGGTCACCAAGGCCGGCGGGCTCAGCGTCAGCGAGGGCCTCGCCCGCGGCCGCGCGCTGGTGCTGCCGTTCGGCGCGCCCGGCCAGGAGCGCGGCAACCTGCGCCACGCGCTCGCCAGCGGCGCCGCGCTCCAGCCCGACGAGCCCGCCGACGTCGGCGCCGCGGTGCGCGGGCTGATCGACGAGCCCGGCCGCCTGCGCCGCATGGGTGCGCGCGCGCGCCTGGCCGCGCGCCCGGACGCCGC
>JAIOQA010000387.1 GCA_021413675.1 Deltaproteobacteria bacterium
CCTGCACCTGACCGCCGCCGGCCGCGCCGCCGCCCGCGGCGGGCGCGCGCTGATCGCGAGCGCCAACGCGGCGCTCGCCGCGCGCTTCGATCGCGCCGAGCTGGCCACGGTCGCGCGCTTCCTCGCCGAGGTCGGCGAGCTCGAGCTCGCGCTCGCGCCGCCGCGCGCCGCGCCCCGGTCCCCGCGCCCCTCCCGTCCGGCGGCCCCGCGCCGCGCCCGTCCCCGCACCAGGAGTCCCCGATGACCACGACCGTCGTCACCACCCACGCCGCCGGCGTCACCACGCTGCGCCTCGATCGCCCGAGCAAGAAGAACGCGCTCGATGGCGCCACCTACCGCGCGCTCACCGACGGCGTCCGCGCCGCCGGTGAGGATCCTGCGGTCCGGGCGATCGTCATCACCGGCAGCCCGGAGGTCTTCACCTCGGGCAACGACCTCGGCGACTTCGCCCGCATCCGCGCGGGCAGCGGCGACCTCGCCGCGATGGACTTCCTGCGCGCGCTGATCGCGTGCCCCAAGCCGCTGGTCGCCGCGGTCGCGGGCTGGGCGGTCGGCATCGGCACGACCCTGCTCTTGCACTGCGACTTCGTCTACGCCGCGCCGAGCGCGCGCTTCCGCACGCCGTTCGTCGATCTCGGGCTATGCCCGGAGGCGGCCTCGACCGTGCTGCTGCCCGCGATCATCGGCCCGCGCCACGCCGCCGAGATGCTGATCCTCGGCGTCACCGTGGACGCCCCGACCGCGCTGGCCTGGGGCCTGGTCAACGAGGTCGTCGACGATCCGCTCGCGCGTGCCACCGAGATCGCGGCGACGATCGCGCGCCGTGCGCCCGGCGCGACCCGCACCACGCGCGCGCTCCTCCGCCGGGTCACCGCCGCCGACGTCGATGCGGCGATGGCCGCCGAGCAGGTCGCGTTCGGCGAGCGCCTGCTGTCGGCGGAGGCGGTCGAGGCCGCCACCGCGATGATGACCAAGCGCACGCCCGACTTCGCGAAGTTCACCTGAGCCGGTAGCCCCGCGCGCGCTACGCCGCGAGCAGGAGCTGCGCGATCGCCGCGCAGTAGCAGCCGAAGCCGGTGCCGAACATGATCATCGCGACCGCCAGGTAGCGGGCCTTCTGGTCGCGCAGCGCCAGCCCGCGCTCGACGGTCGTCAGCGCGTCGTCGCCGACCAGCTGGGTCAGCCAGCGCAGGCGCAGCACGCCGAGGATCGCGGTCAGCGCCGCCGCCAGCACGATCAGGATGCCGGCGGAGATGAGGATGCGCGCGCTGTCGTTGGTCTGCGCGATCGCCTTGCCCGAGAAGCCGGTGACCGTGATCACGATGCCCGACAGCGATAGCAGCACCTGCGTGCGCACGACCAGCACCGCGAGCTGGGTCTCGATCAGCAGGAACGCGGCGCGGTGGTCCCCGCCGACCATCGCGACGATGCGGCGGGCTTCCTCGTCGCGCGGGTGTCGCGTGGCCACGGCGCGAGCATAGCGGATGTGGTCGATCTCGACCCGGGCCCGGGCGCGCGACCGGACGCCGCACCCCGCCGGAGGTTGCCGATCCTTGGCGTCCGCGGATCGCGGCGCCGGCGCCAGCATGATCAGATGTCCTCGCGTCACCTGCTCGCGCTGCTCGGCGCCTCCGCGCTCGGCGGCTGCACCTCGCTCCTCGGTATCGAGGAGCTCACCGTCGCCGGCGCCGACGGCGTCGCTGGCACCTCGACGATCACCTGGGCGAAGACCGACGGCACGACCCCGCAGACCGGTGAGGACCTCACCCGCTACACGATCCGCGCGTTCGTGCCCGACACCGCGGCGCCCGGTGGGTTCGCCGCGATCGACGGGACCGGCGATGCCACCGGCCACTTCACGATCCCGATCGCGCCCGCGGGCGACTACCTGCTCGAGCTGACCCGGCCCGGGGCGCCGCTGGCGCTGTTCGCGGTCGATCGTCTCGACCTCGACGCAGGCTACGTCACGGTCGGTCGCCCCGGCGCCGCGCCCGCGACCACCACCACGCCCGTGACCTTCACGCTCGACGGGCTCACGCCCTGGCGCGCGACCGATGGGCTGCGCGCGACCTCGTACGGCGCGGGGACGGATCTCGATCCGGAGCCCTCGGCGGGGCGCTACCACGATCTGCCGAGCGCCGGCAGCACGCGCGTCGCGATGACCTCGGTCGACTGGCTCACCGGCACCGTGCCGGATCCCGGCGGCGCGCCGGCGCGCCTCGTCGATGGCGCCACCGGCGACGATCTCTGGGTCGCGCACACCCGCGGCGAGGCGATCACGACCGACGCCGCCGAGGCCGCGCAGCTCGTCACGCCGATCGACGTC
>JAIOQA010000388.1 GCA_021413675.1 Deltaproteobacteria bacterium
TCGACAAGACCGGCACGCTCACCGAGGGCGCGCCCAAGGTGGTCGAGACCATCGCCGATGGCACCAGCGCCGTCCACGTGCTCACGCTGGCCGCCGCGCTCGAGCGCTCGAGGGCCCACCCGCTGGCGCGCGCGATCCTCGCCGCCGCGCCGCCGTCGGCGCCCGCCGCCACCGCCGTCACCGAGCTCGCCGGCCAGGGCGTGCGCGGCACGCTCGACGGCCAGGCGATCGCGCTCGGCAACCGCGCGATGTGCACCGCGCTCGGCGCGACCATCCCCGCGACCCTCGCGGCGCGCGCCGCCGACGTCGCCGCGCGCGGCCAGACCGCGGTCTACGTGCTCGAGGACGCGCGCGTGCTCGGCGTGATCGCGATCGCCGATCCGATCAAGGCCACCACGCCGGCCGCGCTCGCCGCGCTCCGCGCCGATGGCGTGCGCGTCGTGATGGTGACCGGCGACACCCGCGCCACCGCGATGGCGGTCGGCGCCGAGCTCGGCTTCGCCCCCGACGACATCCGCGCCGAGATCCTGCCCGACGGCAAGGCCGCCGAGGTCGCCGCCGCCCGCGCCCGCGGCCCGGTCGCGATGGCCGGCGACGGCATCAACGACGCCCCCGCCCTCGCCGCCGCCGACGTCGGCATCGCGATGGGTACCGGCACCGACCTCGCGATCGAGACCGCCGGCGTGACGCTGGTGCGCGGCGATCTCGGCACGCTCGCCGCGGCGCGCACGATCTCGCGCGCCGCCGGCCGCAACATCCGCCAGAACCTCGCCTTCGCGTTCGTCTACAACGCGATCGGCGTGCCGGTCGCCGCCGGCGCGCTCTATCCGTTCTTCGGCATCCTCCTGTCGCCGGTGATCGCCGCCGCCGCGATGAGCCTCAGCTCGGTCTCGGTGATCACCAACGCGCTGCGCCTGCGGCACGCGGCCTGATCGATCGATCCCGACAGAGGCGCTGTCGGTCCGCACTCCATGGTTGCGTTTTGATCCGATCTGGCTCAACGTACGTTTGACTCGCTCAGGGGGATGGCGTGAGGGGCGTGAGATTCATTGTCATTGCGTGGGTGATCGCGGCCGGCACCTCGGCTGCGCAAGCAAAAGCTCCGGACGCGAAGGCCCGCTCGAAGCCCGCGGCAACCCCTGCCGCGGACGAACGCGTCCCGCGCTGTCGCAGCACGTTCGATCGAATCGACGGCGATCGCGAAGAGAGCTGGGACCAGCACTTCGAGCTCCTGGAGCGCACCGCCGATGGCGCGCTGTACAAGCTCGGCGACGACAGCGCTCCGATCGATGTCCACTCCGACATCGTGATCCGGCGGATCAGCACCGATCCCCAGTCGATCTATGTTGTCGACTCCGAGCGCGAGTACGAGGACGAGCGAGGGGAGCGCGACGACAAGACGCCAGCTCCCCTGCTCGCGCGCATTGCGGCCCTGCGCAAGGACGAGAACGAGCTCGAAGCGACCGACGATCCCAACAAGCCGCCCGAGTGCGCGCTGCGCATGAACGATGGCTTCGACGTCGATGTCACGATCTTCCGTCCGACCGACAACACGTGCCCCATCTTCGCCGCAGTGGGCGCATTGCAGTATTCGGATGTCTTCTCGCGATATGGGGTCGACGTACCGGCAGGGTGCCGCGCAACGATGGCCGCGCTCACCAGCCAGCGCGAGTTGAAGCATGGCGATGACGTCGTCATCTCCTCTCGGTTGCTCCACCATGGCGACCGGCTGCAGATCGATTTATACGGCGATCGAATCCGCGACGTCGAGACCGAGTTCGGCTGCGACACCGATTCACAGACTCGGATTCGCACCTGTAAAGTCAAGTACAACACGGTCTGGGGTCAGCTCGTCAGCCGATCGCTGCTCGTCGTCGACTTCGCGCGAATCTCGCCGATGGAGATCGAGCGTGGCCATCGCGCTTCGATCATCGGGACGACCGATCGCGTCGACATCGAGGACGACGTGGCAGTCGACCTTCCCGACACAGACCCGCTCCTAGGCCATCTGCGCTTTTCCACCAACGCAACCTCGGGTGGCGACATCGTGGTGGACGCGCAAGGACTCGCTGGCACTACCGCGCGCCCGATCGACATCGTGATGAATGGCGGGCACCTCACCTTGCGTGGCCTGAAGGCCGAAGAAGTGGTGTCACTGACGATCAAGAAGCGGGTCCGCAAGGACAAGACCGACGAGTACGTCGAGGTCGCGCGCTACCAGTTCGTTTCGGTCGCGCGCGGGCTCCACTACGCGGGCAATGGCGACCGCGCGGCGCGCTATGGCACGTCATCGGCCCTCGTAATTCGAAGGCCGGGCGCAGACCGCGAGTGGGGATTTGCACAGACGTTTTCGTATACGTTCTTCTATCGCACCAGATATCCCAGCATCTGGGATCACCTCGGACTGGGAGTGCATGCGTCGCTGCTCGTCGTGCAGAAGGCCGCGGATGCCTCCTCCTCCGACCAGCTCGGGCTCGGCCTGGGCGGCCAGCTCACCCTCGGGCAGAACGTGGTGCACATCGGCGCGGGTTACGACTTCAAAGCGCAGCATGCCTACATCTTGGTAGGCATCGATCTCCCGGATCTGGTGACCTTCATCCAGAAAGCCAAGTAGTCGCCGCGATGAGCCTCAGCTCGGTCTCGGTGATCACCAACGCGCTGCGCCTGCGGCACGCGGCGTGACGCGTACGTCGCGCGCGGAACGTCCCGCGCGTCACGGCCAGATCGAGTGCTCGATGATCGACTCGACCACGCGGCCATCGGCGCGCGCGATCGCGATGATCTCGGTGTCCTCGCGGTAGCTGCCCGGCTGCCGGTGCTCGTGGCGCCGGATGATCCGGCAGAGCGCGGGGAGCCGGGACGAGCACGCGATCAACTCGACGCCAGCGTCGCTGACGCCGGACGGATCGCGAGCGCCGAACCGGTCCGGCTCCGCGGGCACGTCGCCGAGATCGAGCGTCTCCAGCCGGTCGAGGCCGACGGCCCCCTGCGCGAACAACCGTGCGCCCGTGTCGGTCATGCTCGTGCCGCCAAGGCCGAGCTCGGTCACGGCGGGAAATCCGCCCGAGCGCGCCAGATAGGCCACGCCCTCGTCGCGGAGTGCGGCGTGCGTGAAGACCACGGCCGTGGCGCTGCGGTACTCGCCGCCCTCGATCAGCACGGCGAGCGAGGCGGCGTCGAGGATCCCGGTGGCGACCTCGAGGCGCCCCGCCTGGAACGCCATGCGCAGCGCCGGCGGATCGCCCTGCAGGACGGGGCGCTCGTCGGCCGCCGGCAACGAGGAGGCGAGGCCCGACGCGCGCGTCGGCGTGATCGCGGCGAGCGGCGCAGCCGCGAGCGGCACGGCCGCCGCGATCCGCGCGGCGTCCTGCGCGCGCAGCTTCGTCATGCGTCGGCGCACCGCGGCCTCGCGCTTGCGCACGACCGCGATCTCCGCGCGCAGGCGCGCCGCCGTCTGGATGTCGCCGGCCGCCCTGGCTTCATCCACGATCGCGATCGGCTTCATCTCGATCGTGCGATCCGTGCAGCCCAGCGCCGCGAGCGCGTCCCGGAGCGCGTGCCAGGTCGCGAGCTTGATCGCGAAGGGCGCGGAGGTCGCCCGCAGCACGACGACGAACCCCTCGGCAATGATCGGCGCTGGATCATGCGGCGCCCACGCCGCCTGCTGCAGCCGCAGCTCGACATGAACGCCGCGATCTCCAAGCGCCGCCGAGAGCGTGACCGTGCGCGCGTAGAAGTCGCGCGGATTGCCGGTGTACGGCTCGAACGTCGTCGTCACGACGCCGAAACCGGACAGCGCGCGTTCGCACGCCTCGATCGTGATCGGCTGCGCTTGCAGGAAGTGGAGATGCCAGTCGGTCACGTCTCCCCATCCCGCCGCGCGCGTCAGTCGCGCTCGCGCACCGCGTACTCGAGCTTCCAGCGGCCGCGGCCATCGCGCGCGTGGCACCAGAGCTCGAGCGTGCCGACCTCGGTCACCTGCGCGCGCAGCGCGACCGGCACCAGCTCGCCGGCCTTGCGATCGCCCGCGACCTCGACGGTCTTCTCGACCGGATCGAGCTCCACCAGCGCGGTGTCCTCGGCGTCGACCAGCGCGCCGGCGGGATCCTTGCGCGACGACGACGCGAAGAACCGGAAGGTCGACGGCTCGCCGACGATCAGGCCGAGCTCGTCGTCGGGCAGCTCGACGCCGGTCCCCTCCTCCATGCCGAACGGCGCGACGCACAGCGCCTTCACCGGCGGCGCGAAGCCCGGGATCGCGGGCATCGCGCTCTCGATCCCGATGTAGTACGCGCGCGCGGTGCCGCCGCGGATGCGGATGCCCTTGCCGCTGCGCACGCGGCCGTAGTGCGCGGCGCCGAGCGCGACCGCGAGATCGAGATCGGCGCCGTCGAGCTCGCGGACCTGACCGCCGCGCGCGCCGGCCCAGGCGCGGAGCACCTCGGTGACGCGGTTGCGGATCAGGCCCGCCTTCATCACGCCGCCGTTGTAGAGCACCGCCGTCGGCATGCGGCCGTGGCGCGTGAGCAGCTCGGCGAGGTGGCGCGTGACCGCAGGATCATGCGCGTATGGCAGGCCGAGCTCGCGCAGACCGGCGGCCTTGCGGCGCGCGGGCTTGGCGTCGGCGCCGACGACCGGGAAGAACCCGTCGAGCACCAGCCGCAGCGCATCCTCGCGCCGCACCTCGGTGCGCAGCGTGCCGCCGATCAGCTTGGAGCCGCGGCTGAGGATCGAGATCGGGATCGACTCGGGGCCGCCATCGACGAGCAGCTGCTCCTTCGCCGCGCGGCAGGCGTGGACCAGCGCGCGCTCCTGCATCGCATCGATGGTCTTGCCGCTCTCGACCAGCCGCTGCTTGGCGGTGTGCGCGAGCGCGAGATCGAGGTTGTCGCCGCCGAGCAGGATGTGATCGCCGACCGCCACCCGCTCGAGCGCGAGCGAGCCGCCGTCGTCCACGACCTCGATCAGCGAGAAGTCGGTGGTGCCGCCGCCGACGTCGCAGACCAGCACGACATCGCCGGGCTTGAGCGCCTTGCGCCAGCCATCGCCCTGGGCCGCGAGCCAGGCATAGAAGGCGGCCTGCGGCTCCTCGAGGAGCGTGATGTCGGGCAGCCCCGCCTCGCGCGCCGCGACCACGGTCAGCTCGCGCGCGACCGCGTCGAACGACGCCGGCACCGTGACGAGCACGTCCTGCTCCTCGAGCGGATCGTCCGGATGCTGATCGTCCCAGGCCGCGCGCAGGTGCTCGAGGTAGCGCGCCGCCGCGTTGACCGGCGAGACCCGCTCGCCGTCGTCGGTCGGGCGATCGGTGCCGCGCCACGGCAAGATCGCCGCGTTGCGATCGGCGGCGCCGTTGCAGAGCCACGACTTCGCCGACGACACCAGCCGGTGCGGCAGCTCGGCCCCGCGATCGCGCGCCATCGCGCCGACCGCGTAGCGCATCGGGCCCGACCACGGCAGCGTCATCGCCGCCGATGCGACCTCGTGCTCGCTGGGCAACAGCAGGAACGACGGCAAGGTCGAGCGCTCCGCGACCTCGCCCGGCCCGACGATCTGCGGGATCGGCAGCGCCTGCACCGCGCCGCCCTCCTCCGCGTACGCGAGCGCGCTGTTGGTGGTGCCGAGATCGATTCCGACGACGAAGCGGGCCATGTCAGACCTCGACTTCGGCCGGCGCGATGATCGCGCGGTCGACGCCATCGGCCAGGGTCGGCAGGGTCGCGCTGGTCGCGCGCCAGCCGTGGTGACGCATCGTGCCGGCGAACGGAGGTTCGCCCTTGGCCTCGCCGATCAGCCGGACCTCGGCGGGATCGAAGCCCTTCGGCACGGTGACCTTGTCGTCCTCGGCGCCGGGCATCACCGCCTCGAGCGCGAAGACCTGATCGAGAGCCTTCTTGCAGCCGCGGTGGACATCGCGCGCGGCCGCGCCGATGTCGGCGTCGCCGTGGCCGTCGAGGGACTCGCGCAAGAAATCGACGAGCCGGCCCTCGCGCTGCAGGAGCCCGAGCAGCGCCAGCGCGCCCTCGCGCTGCGCGACCGCGTCGGATTTGCGCGGCTTCTCGACCGGCTTCTCGACGGGCTTCTCGACATCCTTCGGCCTGGGCTTGTCGGCTGGCTTCGCGACCGGCTTGTCGTCGCCGGGCGGCAGCGCCTTGGCGTCGTCGGGGAGGTAGGCCGCGGCGGCGGCGGGGAGCTTCTTGCCGAACAGGAGCCGGAAGAAGCACGAGAAGGCGAGGGCGATGCGCATGGTGATCGATGGCGCGCGGCACCGGTGATCCACCGGAGGGTCGACGCGAGGCCTCGGAAATCTGAGGCTCCCGGCCCGTCAACGCAAGGCCTACGCGCACTTGGCAGGGCCACGACGATGGCCTGGAGCTTGCTCAAAGCCTCGCTCGCGGGCCGCCCGCACCAATCCTCCTTCGACTCCCCTGCCCATGCGAACATTCACACTTCGAGGTGACGCCATGAAGTCCTGGCTATGTAGCGCCGCCATGCTCGCTCTCCTGCCCCTCGCCGGGTGCAACCTCTACTTCGGCAGCGACGATCAGCCGCCGCCGTGCGAGGACTACCCGTACCCTGGCGCGCCCCAGGAGTTTCGCGATCCGCAGACCGGCGCCTGCCAGTACATCGGCGGCGGCGGCGGCGGCGGTTGCTACGGCGACCCGGTCCCGGCCTACGACGTCGCGATGCCTGACTGGGGCTCGTGCTACTCGCAGTGCGAGGGCCTCGACGAGAACTCCTGTCTCGGGACCTCGGGTTGCTACGCGGCGTACAGCGGCTTCCTGTGCCCGCCCAACGCCGACTGCCTGTGGAGCGGCATCAACTTCGAGGGCTGCTGGCAGACCGCGCCGTCGGGCCCGGTCCAGGGCGGCGGCTGCGTCGGCCTCGACGCCTACGGCTGCTCGCGCCACGACGACTGCAGCGCGGTCTACACCCCCGGTCCGGCCGATGGCACCCAGGGTCAGCAGTTCGCGCAGTGCATCGACGAGACCCCGACCCAGCCGGGCTGCTACTCCGACACCGACTGCGGCCCGGGCTACACCTGCACCGCGTCGACCGAGTGCCTGCCCCCGCCGGGCTGCGACCCGTCCACGGGCCAGGCCTGCCCGCCGGTCTGCTACGGCAAGTGCGAGCCGATCCAGCCGGCCTGCGGCCTGATCGATTGCGGCCAGGGCTATCACTGCGAGGAGCAGTGCTACCCGTGCGACCCGGCGGATCCGAACTCGCCGTGCATGTCGCAGTGCGATGCGGTCTGCGTGCCCGACCAGGTCAACGGCTGCGCGGTCGTCGACTGCGCGCCGGGCTACCACTGCGAGGAGCTGTGCACCGGCGTGTGCGACCCGAACACCGGCGCGTGCCCGCCGGCGACCTGCGACGCGGTCTGCCTCCCCGATACGACGCCCGATCCGGGCAACTGCTACGAGCAAGTGATCTGCGCCGTCGCGCCGCCCGCCTGCCCGAGCGGCACCGTCCCCGGCGTGATCAACGGCTGCTACAGCGGCTTCTGCATCCCCGAGAGCGAGTGCGCGCATGATCCCGGCACCTGCGATGGCCTCATCGCCTGCGACTCGCTGCCGCCCGCCTGCCCGGTCGGCACCGTGGCTGGCGTGCGGAACGGCTGCTGGTCGGGCTACTGCATCCCCGACTCGCTGTGCCCGCAGACGGTGGTGACCTGCGAGTCGATCACCGACGAGGCCACCTGCGCCAGCCGCACCGACTGCACCGGCGTCTACGAGGGCATCAACTGCGTGTGCGACCCGAACGGGGCGTGCACCTGCCAGGACCAGAAGTTCTCGCGCTGCGAGACGCTGGGCATGCCGACGCCCGTCCACTGATCCATCCCTGAGATGCACGTCCGACGCCCGCCTCGTGCGGGCGTCGCTGTTTCAGCCTACTCGGCGACCGGGCAGTTGACCGTCGCGACGCCGGTCGCGAGCTGGGTCGCGGCCTGCGCCGACGCGAGATCGCTGACCGTCGCGAAGTCGGCGTTGTCGTAGACGTTGACCGACCACAGCGGCGAGTAGAGCGAGTTGCCGGGCAGCGTGGCGATCACGTTGTGGGTCTGCGCGCCGCCGGCCTCGGTCTTGAAGCCCGTCACCGGGCCGCCGTCGGGCGGGTTGGTGTTGAAGGTCACGTAGATCGGCGACACCGGCACCGCGCCCGCCGCGGCGGTGAGCGGCGCCTCCTCGAACGAGAAGTAGTTGACGACCTTGTCCTTGTACCAGCCGCGCATCAGCGCCGCCGAG
>JAIOQA010000389.1 GCA_021413675.1 Deltaproteobacteria bacterium
CGGCCGTCGGGCAGGGCGACCTCGTAGTGATCGCCGACCAGCTCCATCTTGGACAGATCGACCTGACCGGCCAGCGCGGCCTCGCCGGTCGCCACCGGGGCGGGCGCGGGCTCGGCCAGCTCGGCGGGCGAGGCCACCGGCGCCGCCGACGCGATGCGGGCGAGCGTCTGGGCGCCAGCAGTCGGCGCAGGCGTCGCGGTCGGCCCGGCCAGCGGCGCGCCGCTGATCTCGTTCGCGACCGGCGCCACGGCGCCGCCGCCGCTCGCGGGCGCGCTTCCACCGGGCAGGATGGCCGCCGCGGCGGCGATCGCTCCTGCACCGAGGATCCAGGACGGACGGATCTTCGCGGCCATGGGCTCCTGGTGTAGCCCGCCGGGTGCACCCCTGGCAACAAAACGTCGTGCCCGAAGGCACCCACCCCGCGACCCGCGGTAGCCTCGGGATTCGTGATGTCGCACCCCGCGCGCCCAGGGCGTGGTCGCCTGCCGCAGGTCGCAGGCCGATCTCGCCGCGCTTCGCGCCACCCGCGGCCCGGATCCAGCGCGGGTCCTGTGAGAGGGTAGGCCCCGGTGAAGGTCGTTGCTCGCTTCGCGTTCGCGGTCGCGCTGGCCGGGTGCCACCCGCGCGCCGGCACGACGCCGCGCGCGCCGAGCCGCGTCGGCCAGGTGCCCGTCCCGACGCTGCAGGTCGGCGCGTGCGCCGAACCAACCCGAGATGGCGTGGTAGGCGCGCACCCCGATCTCTCGCGGGCTGATCGCGATCTCGACGGCGATGGCCAGCCCGAGGTCGTGACCCGCGACCGCTCGCTGTGCACGCCCGACGGCAACTGCTACTGGAACATCTTCGTCCGCGGCCACGGCGTCGCCGGCGATTGCCCGCGCTACGCCGGGACCCTGGCCGGGAGCGCGCTCGAGCCCCGCGACTCCCGCGGCGACGATCGCATGGTCGACGTGCGCGCGTTCTGGGCCCTCGGGCGCGGCCGGCGGTTCCTCGTCGAGGACTATCGCTTCGTGCGGGGCGGCTACCAGAGCGCGGGCGCGCTCCTGTGTAGGCGTGAAGACGACGATCGCCTCCAGTGCAGCGAGGACGCGGGTACGATAGGATCAGATCGTCCGTGAGCGACACAGGCCGCAACAAGACCGTCGTCACGGCGATCTCGAAGATCAGCGATCGCCCGGTCGCGAAAGAGGCGTGCCTGGTCGTGATCTACGGCCTCGAGCTCGGCAAGAAGTACAACCTCAACCGGCCGCAGTTCATCATCGGCCGGTCGTCGAAGGCCGACATCCAGATCGATCAGGAAGCGGTCTCGCGCAACCACTGCAAGATCATCAACACCGGCAAGGCGATCCTGCTGCGCGACATGGGCTCGACCAACGGCACGTACATCAACGACGAGCTGATCGACGAGTACGTGCTGCGCGACGGCGATTACATCAAGGTCGGCCGCTGCATCTTCAAGTTCCTCACCGGCAACAACATCGAGAACGCGTACCACGAGGAGATCTACCGGCTGACGACCATCGACGGTCTCACCCAGATCTACAACAAGCGGTACTTCACCGAGACCCTCGAGCGCGAGATCGGCCGCGCCCAGCGCTACCGCCGCGACCTGTCCTTGATCCTGTTCGACATCGATCACTTCAAGACGGTCAACGACACCTTCGGTCACCTCGCCGGTGACTCGGTGCTCAAGCAGCTCGCCAACGCGATCAAGGGCCGCATCCGGCGCGAGGATGTCCTCGCGCGCTACGGCTGCGAGGAGTTCGCGATCCTGCTGCCCGAGATCGATCACCACAACGCGCTGGCGTTCGGCGACAAGATCCGCAAGCTCACCGAGAAGGCCGCGTTCCGGTTCGAGGACACCGAGATCCCGGTGACCGTCTCGGTCGGCATCGCGACCCTCACCCCCGAGATCCAGGACGTCACCGAGTTCGTGAAGCTCTGCGACGACAACCTGTACGCCGCCAAGGCTGGCGGCCGTAACCGCGTGGTCGGGTGAGCCGCCCGAGCCGGCCGGACCTCCCGCTGCCCCCGGTCGAGGAGGAGCGCGCGCGCCGCGACTCGGCGCCCGATCTCTTCCGCAAGAAGCAGCGGCTCGCCGCGCTGATGGTCCACGAGCTGCGCAACCCGCTCACCGCGCTCTCGGGCAACCTCGAGATCCTGCGCGAGGAGCTGGCCGGCCAGCCGGTGTCGCCGGTGGCCGCCGAGAGCCTCGGCGATTGCCTGAGCTTGCTCGCGCGCATCCAGAGCCTGGTCGCGACGATCCTCGACGTCGACGAGCTCGAGGACGGCGTGCTGCGTGCGCACCGCTCGGTGGTCGATCTCGACGCGCTCGTGCGCCAGGTCATCGCGTCGATCGATCGCGCGATGCGCAGCCGCGGCCTGCGGATCGCGTGGGGCATCCCGGCCGGCCTGTCGTTCTCGGTCGATCCGTCGCTGTTCGCGCGCGTGCTCGAGAACCTCCTCGACAACGCGGTCCGCTACGCGACCCGCGGCGGCACGGTCTCGATCCACGCCGAGCACACCGCGAGCGGCCTGGTGCTGGCGATCGGGAACGACGGCCCGCCGATCGCCGATGGCGAGCGCGAGGCGATCTTCGGCCGCTACCACCGGGTCGAGGCGCGGCGCGCCGCCGCCCGCGCCGGCCGCGGGCTGGGCTTGTACTTCTGCCGGCTCGCGATCGAGGCCCACGGCGGCGCGATCACCGTCGAGTCGCGCGACGACCTCGGCGCGGTGTTCGTGGTCCGCGTGCCCGACGCGCCGTAGCGCGAGCGCGGCGCCCGCGCCGACCACAACGCGCGCGCTTCGCGGTAGGCTCGCGCCATGTCCGCACCCCGCAAGGTCATGCTGGTGACCGGGTCGACCGACGGCATCGGCAAGGAGACTGCCTTCGGCCTGGCCAAGGCCGGCGCCCACGTCCTGGTCCACGGTCGGTCGCGCCCCAAGGTCGACGCCGCGCTCGCCGATCTCCAGGCCCGCCTGCCCGAGGGCTCGTTCGAGGGCATCTCGTTCGACCTCGGCGCGCTCGACTCGATCCGCAAGGCGGTCGCCAAGCTGCGCGAGACCCACGCGCGGCTCGACGTGCTCGTCAACAACGCCGGCATCTTCGCGCAGGAGCGCGTGCTCACCGCCGACGGCATCGAGCTCAGCTTCGCGGTCAACCACGTCGGGCCGTTCCTCCTGACCGAGCTGCTGATGCCGCTGCTCACGGCGGCGGCGCCGGCGCGGGTCATCAACGTCTCGTCGATCGCCCACACCCGCGGCCAGATCTTCCTCGACGACCTGACGCTCGCGAAGAACTTCACCGGCTACACCGCGTACGCCCAGTCGAAGCTCGCCAACGTCATGCACGCGCGGTCGCTCGCGCAGCGCCACCCGGCGACCGAGCTCATCGCGTACAGCCTGCACCCCGGCGTGATCGGCACCAAGCTCCTGCGCGAGGGCTTCGGGCCGGTGCGCGGCGCGACCACCGCGGCGGGCGCGCGCACGTCGATCCTGCTGGCGATCGCCGACGCGCCGCCCGGGCAGAGCGGCGACTACTTCTCCGACGGCGTCGTGACGCCGCCGGCGGCGGTCGCGCTCGACGACAAGGTCGGCGCCGCCCTCTGGGACGCGACCGCGAAGCTGGCTGGCCTGTAACCCGATGACGGCGGCGGACTCGCCCGAGCCGGACGCGTACGCGATCGATCGCGCGGCCGCGCTGGCCGCGCTCGCCGACGGTGATCCCGACGCCGCGTTCCAGCGGTTTCGCTGGCAGCTCTGGTATCCCGCCGCGCGCGGGCTGCCCGCGGCGCGGCTCGCCGACGGGCTCGGCGTGCTCGCGCAGATCCTCGTCGGGCTCGATCTCGCCGCGGTCGCGATCGCGGCCGAGCGCGCGGCCGCCGACATCCACGATCCCGACGCGCTCTACGAGCTGGGCTACGCGCTCATCGACGCCGGCCTGCCGGCGATGGCCGCGGTCGTGCTCGGGCGCTGCCTCGAGGTCGTGCCCGGCAGCCTCGACGTCGTCACCGAGTTGTCGGCGGCGCTCGAGCGCTGCCTGGCCTACGGCGACGCGCAGGCGCTGCTCGCCGCGCACCCGGCGCTGATCGAGCAGAGCTTCCTGTGCCGCTACCTCTACGCGTACAACGCCGCGATGGCCGGCGATCTCGCGGTGACGCGCGGCCAGCTCCACGGCCTGGTGCCGACCGACGACGCGCAGATCCTCCTGCGCGATCGCATCGCGGGCTTCCTCGATCGCGCGCGCCGCGTCGACGGCGTGTGCCCGCTCGATCGCCGCGATCTGCGCGGCTGGCACTACGTGCTCACCGGCGGCGTGCTCGGCCACCAGTCGCCGTACGGCTTCGAGCAGCCGATGCGCGGCCGGTTCGCGTGGCTGCAGGACTCGCTGCCGCGGGTGCGCACCGGCATCGATCGGTTGATCGCGACGCTCGCGGTGTGGGGCGTGACCGTGCCGTGCGTCTACGCGCCGCCCGGCCGCGATCACGCGATCCTCGCCGAGGCGATCGCGCTCGCGCTCGGCATCGAGGTCGCGCCGTGGCCCGCGGTCGGCGTGCCGGCGCCGGGGCTGGTCGCGCTCTACGATCTCGGCCAGCTCGATCCGAAGGACGCGGAGCGGCTGGTCACGCGTCGGCCGGGCCAGATCGTCTACGCGCACGCCTGTCCGTGGACCCGCGACGCGCCGATCGCGCCGGAGATCGCGACGCTCCTCTACCAGACCCTCGCCGCGCCGTGGGGGCCGCAGGTCGTCGTCGACGCGGCGACCGGCGTCGCGCGCGATCAGGTCGCCGATGATCGCGCGATCGAGGTGCTCGCCGCCGAGCTGGTCGCGTCGCCGCCGCTCGCGGACGACGAGCTGGTCGCCGATGATCTGCCCACGTGGTCGGCGCTGGTGGCCGCGGCCGGACCACCGCCGCAAGGCCGCCGTGAACGCCTGTGGGCAGGCTCACCGGTTCCGTCGAGCAAGTTCGAATAACGCGATCGATCGCGCACGCGCGCGCCGATCGCCGATCGGTGGCGTCGATCGCGCGTGCTAGGCTCGACGCGAGGTCCCGGTGAAGAAGATCCTCGTCGTCGAAGACGATCCGTCGAACCTGCAGATCCTCGAAGACTTCCTCGGCGCGCACGGCTACGTGACGTGCGCGGCGACGACCGGCCCCGAGGGCATCGCGCGCTTCCACGCGGAGCACCCAGACCTGATGCTGGTCGACGTGCAGCTGCCGCGGAAGAACGGCTTCGAGGTGTGCTTCGAGGTGAAGCGCAGCCCGCAGGGCAGCTCGTTGCCGGTGCTGCTCATGAGCGCGGTCTACACCGATCGCGAGCACGCCACGCGCCACGCCGAGGAAGGCGTGCGCGCCGACGGCTACCTGCTCAAGCCGTTCAACCTGACGGACCTGCTCGCGCGGGTCCGCGGCCTCATCGGCGCGGCGTAGCGCGAACGCGCGATGCGGTATCCCCCGTTCGTCGCCGAGATGGCGCGGGAGGAGAACCGCCCCAAGCTGTGGTTCGGCATCTGGTCGGGCTACGCGATCGCCGCGGCGTTCGCGCTGCTGGCCTTGCTCGCCGACATCTTCGGCCTGACCCCGTGGCGCTGGGCGTTCGCGGGGCTGGTCGCGATCAAGCTCCTGACCAACACCGCGGCGATGCTGTCGTTGCGCTCGGGCAAGGGCATCCTCGAGTGGAGCGGGCTCAACACCGGCATGGACACGGTGCTGATGACCGGCGCGATCTACCTGACCGGTGGGCCGCGCAGCCCGCTGATCCCGATCTACGTCATCGAGATCACCGTCATCGCGCTGCTCACCAACACCGGCGTCACGCTGCTGATCGCCGGCGAGGTGCTGCTGTGCTTCTCGCTCATGACCGTGCTGATGGCCGCCGGCGTGGTGCCCGATCAACCGGTGCCCGCGGATCCGACCGGCACGATCGGCCCGCGCTACGCGATCGTCGTGATCCTCTACGCCGCGTTCGTGATCGGCACGCCGACCTTCTTCACCTCGAGCATCCTCGGGTTGCTCAAGCGCCAGGGCAAGGCGCTCGAGCAGCGCACCGCCGAGCTGGTCGAGGCCGGCAAGGAGCGCAGCCAGTTCCTCGCCGCGGTGACCCACGAGCTGCGCACGCCGATCCATGGCGTCCAGGGCATGGCGGAGCTGATCGAGACCGGCGTCTACGGGCCGGTGACCGACAAGCAGAAGGACGCGTGCGCGACCATCAAGCGCAACGCCCAGGGCCTGCTCGGCCTCGTCGACGATCTGCTCGCGCTGACCCGCGCCGAGATGGGCCGCCTCGAGATCAAGATGGCGCCGGTCGACCTGTCAGAGCTCGTCACGCAGGTCGCGGGCTCGGTCACCGGCATGATCGCGACCAAGAAGCTGACCCTCACCACCGAGGTCGCCGAGCCCCTGGCGCCGATCACCTCGGACCGGCGCCTGCTCGGCCACGTGCTCGTCAACCTGCTGGCCAACGCCGCCAAGTTCACGCCGCGCGGCGGCCGCGTCGTCGTGCGCGCGAAGATCGTGGACGACTGGGCGCACCTCGAGGTCGCCGACACCGGCGTCGGCATCGCCGATTCGGATCGCGAGGCGATCTTCCGCGCGTTCCACCAGATCGAAGGCGGCGACGAGCGCGGCTACGGCGGCGTCGGCCTCGGCCTCGCGCTCGTGCAGCGCCTCGTCACCAACCTCGGCGGCAAGGTCGAGGTCGACAGCACGCTCGGGGTGGGCTCGACGTTCCGGGTGTTGATCCCGGCGTGACCGGTTCCGTGGCCGAGACCGGTTCCGTGACCGAGACCGGACCCGGACCCGGACCCGGACCCGGACCCGGACCCGGACC
>JAIOQA010000392.1 GCA_021413675.1 Deltaproteobacteria bacterium
CGCGATATTCACCCGTCCGCCGCTTTACTCAGGACCGAAGTCCCTTTCTCGCTCGACTTGCATGTGTTAAGCCCGCCGCTAACGTTCGCTCTGAGCCAGGATCAAACTCTCCATAGAAAGTTCAAACCGGCTTCGGTGGTCGTGAACCCGAAGGTCCGCGACTCCGACGAATCCGGAGTTCTAGTTACAGTAAACTCACTGTTCTCTGTTTCTCCGCTATTCAGTTTTCAGAGACCGTCCCGCCTCTGCGAGGCACCCTCTTCTACTCCAGCTTTTTGTTTCCGTCAAGACCTCGACCGATTTTCTTTCTTCGGTCGCTGCCTTGCGGCTCGCTGTTTCGTGGGGGGTGGTTCGCGTCGGGGAGTGGTTAACTACCACAACGCCCCGTGAAGGAAAGAGGGAGCGGCGTTTTTTTTCACCGATCCAGAAACCGTTTCGACATCAGACAGTTACCCGCGCAAAGCGCGCCGGTCACGTACCGCTTGGACGCTTCGGAAACAGGGGCGGCGGCGTCAGGCTTTTCAGCCGCGCCGAGAACTGCCCCATCACGAGAAAAACGATCAACCAGACGGTCGGCTGGATCGCCATGAGCTCGGGCCACAGCCGGAGAAATCCGAAAAGGTAGCCGCTCCCGGCCATGACCAGGACGAACGCGGTCCAGCCGCGACTCTCCGATTTTCCGACCTTGGGAATCCGGACGGTGGACGCCATCAAGAGGCCGCCAAGCGCCAGGACCAACGGCGTCCACAGCCAGAGACCTCGCGGGGTTAGCCAGTCACCCAGGACCTTGGCGCCGCCAAAGGTGTCGCCGACCTGGGAGTATTTGAGGAATGCCAGGAACCAGATCGTGACGGTGCCGCCCGCCAGCGTGGTCGGGACGCCGAAGAACACGCCGGTCGGCGCGGTGTCCTCGCTCTGGATGTTGAAGCGCGCCAGCCGGAAGGCCGCCGCCAGCGACCAGAGGGCGCAGGCCCCCAGGAGGTACGGGCGCTCCCAGCCGCTGTCGAATGGCAGGTCCGGTCGCGAGCAGAGGTAGCAGTACAGGAGGAACGGCGGCGCGAGCCCGAAGTTCAGGAAGTCGGCCAGCGAGTCGAGCTGCATGCCGAGATCGCTGGTCGCGCGCAGCCGCCGCGCGACCATGCCGTCCAGGCGATCGAACAGCACCGCGTAGATGATCATCCACCCCGCGAGCTCGAAGTTGTGGTGGTGCGCGGCCGCGATCGACGTGATGCCGAACAAGAGGCCGGTCAGCGTGATCATGTTCGGCGCGAGGTAGCGCAGGTTGCGCTGCTCCGCGGTCTCGGTGATGGAGTCGCTCGGTTCGGTCACGCGCACACCGCCTTCGAGGTCACGTCGATCGCGCGGGCGCGGACGCCGCGCTCCCGCGATCGAGGGTCGCCGCTGGACACCACATCGTCGACGGCGCGCGCGCCGCACGCCGCCCTGCCCGCCCACGCGCTGGGTCGTGCGCCCGCGCGCGCGACGTCGCGATCAGTTCCGGAAGCTCGCAGCACTGGCACTCTCCTGCGCCGTCGTCGGCGGATGCGCGGCCCGCGTGGGGGCGGCGGCGAGATCCGGCGCAGCGCGCATCCGCGACCGCATCACCGTCCTCGGGTCTCGTCCATGAGCTTGGTGTAGAGCCTCGCGCCCAGGCTGTCGACCATGAGCCGCTCGACGGTCCGCGCGATGGTCGCGCGATCATCGCCCTCGCGATAGACGAATCGGATGCCCATGCCGGGTTCGCCGTCGGGGCCCATCGCCTGCGCCTCCGACTCGCTCACGACCCACTGGACCTCGCCGTGGATGGCGAGCGGCTGCTCGAGGTTGGGCACGAACAGCTTGAAGACGAACTCGGTGCCGACAGGCAGCGGCCGGCCGGTCTTGATGAACGTGCCGCCGCGCGAGATGTTCTTCGTGTAGTCGGCGAAGAACGTATTGATGCGCTTGTACTCGACCTTGAGCTCGATGGGCTGGCGCGGATCGTCCCGCCGGTCACCCGGCTCGTCTGTCTCCTCGGCCATCGACTCGCCCGACTGTAGCGACCTCGACGGAGCCGGTCAAACGTGAGCGACCCCGTGATCGCCGCGGCGAGCGCGCAGATGGTGCGCTCGTGGCGGCTGCGGATCTGGCTCACGCTCGCCGTCGCCTACGGCGTGGTGCTGACCCGGCTGCCGCTGCTCGGCGTCCTGGGCTACGAGCACGCGCTCTTCGTCGCGGTGCTGGCGTCGGTGGCGGGGCTCGATCTGGGCGCCACCCTCGCCCGCCGCGTGGTCGGCGTGGAGGTGCCGGGGCTGGCGCGCGCGATCGCGCCATGGCGGCTGATCGCGGCGCTGACCGGCCGCGCGATCGGGTTCGCGCTCTCTGTCACGATCGTGCCAGGGACGCTCGCGGCGGTGCACGGCCTCTGGGTGCCGACCTGTGACTGGGAGTTCGGGCTGCGCGCGTACCTGCTGCTGCCCGTGATGTCCGCGATCCTAGCCGCCGGCGCGGGGGTCGCGATCGCGCTCGCGTGCGGACCGCGGCGGGTGCTGCGCGTGCTCGCGCCGTGGCTCTTGCTGATCGCGCTCGTCGTCGCCGGCGTGTGGCGGTTCCTGTCGGCGCCGCCGGTGTTCTCGTACTCCCCGCTCCTGGGCTACTTCCCCGGCAACCTCTACGACGAGAACGTCAGCCTCGGCGCGGCGCTGTGGCTGGCGCGGCTCGAGCAGTTCGCGGCCGTGATCGCGGCGCTCGCGGCGTGCGCCGTGCTCGCCGACGCGCCGACCCTGCGCTTGCGGCTCGGCGGCTGGCGGCCGCGCGGCTGGCGCCCGAGCATGCTCGCGCTGTGCGCGATCGCGGCGGCCGGCGCGGCGACCCTGCGCTGGCACGCGGGCGAGCTGGGCTACGCCGTCGACGCGAGCGACATCGAGGCGGAGCTCGACGGCGTGCGCCGCACGCCGCACTTCGTGATCCACTACGCCCACCGGCCCGACATCGACGCTGACATGGATCTGATCGCGGCCGATCACGAGTTTCGCCTGGCGCAGGTCGAGCGCGCGCTGGGCACGCACCTGAGCGCGCCGATCGACTCGTACTACTTCCCCGACGCCGACGCGAAGGCGCGCTGGATGGGCGCGCGCGGGGTCGAGATGGCCAAGCCGTGGCGGCGCGAGATCTACCTCAACCACGAGAACTTCCCGCACGGCGCGCTCCGCCACGAGATCGCGCACGTGGTGGCTGGCGAGTTCGGCGATCCATGGTTCTCGGTCAGCGCGGCGCGCGTCCTTGGCATGCCGCTGCTGGTCAACCCGGGGCTCATCGAGGGGCTCGCGGTCGCCGCCGACTGGCCGGGCGGTTCGGGCACCGGGTTGACGCCGCACGAGCAGGTGCGCGCGATGGAGGTGATGGGGATCGCGCCGACCGTCGACGAGCTGTTCTCGCTCGGCTTCCTCTCGGTGTCGCCGGCGCGCAGCTACACCACCGGCGGCTCGTTCCTGCACTTCCTGCTCGAGCGGTACGGCACCGCCCGGATGCAGGCGCTCTACCAGAGCGGCGGCGACTTCGCCGCAGGGTACGCGCAATCGCAAGGAGCGCTGGTCGCGGAGTGGCGCGCGATGCTCGCGGGGATCGTGCTCGCGCCCGAGACGATCGAGCAGACCCGCGAGCGATTCCGGTACGCCGGCGTGTTCGGGCGGCCGTGCCCGCACGCGGTCGCGGCGCGCAGCGCGGCGGCGACCGAGGCGCTCGGGAACGGCGACACGCCCGGGGCGATCGCGCTGTTGCGGATCGTGTGCGACGAGGACCCCGACGAGCCGCGCCACCAGCTCGAGCTGGCGCGCGCGCTCGACGCGGGCGATGACCACGAGCGCGCCGAGGCCAGGGCGATCTGGTCGGGGCTCGCGGGCGACGCCGAGCGCGTGACGTCGTCGTTGCGCGCGCTGTCGCTGGAGCAGCTCGGGCGCCGGGCCGCGGCGACCGGCGACTGGACCGCCGCGAAGGCGCTGCTGGTCGCGGCGGTCGCGCTGCCGATCGAGGAGGACAGACGGCGGACGCTCCAGGGGATGGTGCTGGCGATCGACCACGTCGGGCCGGGCGCTGGCGCGCTACGCGGCTACTTCTTCGGTGCGGGCGAGGCGCTCGGCTGGGCGACGCTCATCACGGTCACCGAGCCATCGCTCGCGCTCGGCTGGTACCTGCACGGGATCATGAGCAACCTCCGCGGCGATCACGCGACCGCGACCCGCGATCTGCGGCGGGCGATCGTGCTCGGCCTGCCCGACCGGCGGTTCACGCGCGCGGCGCTGCGCCGGCTGCTGGTGAGCGCGTGGCGGATCGGCGACACCGCGACCGTCGCGAAGGCCGCCGACCTGCTCTCCGGCGACGGCGCGACCGAGATGGATCAGCTCATCGCCGCCGACTGGCGCGATCGGCTCACGTGGACCGCGACCGGCGCGCTGGCGCCCTGATCGCCAGGCCGATCACATGCCGCTGAGGAACTGCCAGGCGGTGCCCGAGTACTCGAGCACCAGCTGGTTCTGATCGCGCTTGTCGAGGCGGCGGGCCTGGCCGCGCGCGTCGGTGATCGTGAAGCTCGCGTCGATCAGGACGTCGACCTTGGCGAGGCAGCCGGCCTCGAGCTCGGTGCACGACGGCGACACCGCGACGTACTTCATCGAGTAGCGGATGTCGTGGGCCTGCTGGAAGCGCGTCGCCAGCACGCCCTGGAGACCATCGAAGCCGTAGTCGTCGACGACGGTCGGCGTGCCGCTGTCCTCGGAGTACTTGGGCGAGGCCATGAGCATGAGGCCCTTGGCGTCGCCGCGCTCGACGGCGTGGCGGTAGTCCTCGATCGTCCCGAGCAGGCTCTTGTTGAGCGCGTTGTCGGGGATCTTGGTGCCCTGGATGTACGCGTGTTGCTGAGCGCACGCGGCCGCGGTGCAGAGACCGAGGAGCGCGAGCGCGGTGGGCAGGCGATGGAGCATGGGAACCAATCCGGGTGAGAGAGTCGACCTGGGACAACGCCCATGCCGACGCGGCCTATTCCGCGACCAGGGCCGACCCTACACGGCGTCGAGCACGCGGCCAAGATCGCCCGTGCGCCACGCGACGAGCCGCGCGAGGTAGTCGCGAAAGTCCTTGTCCGGGTTCGCGATCCCCGGGAGGTAAACATCGGTGATGCGGGTCACCGTGAACCGCGCTGCGGCGCCGCGCACCTCGATCGGCAGCGCTTGCCACATTGGCACGTCGATCGGCCGCACGCGGTCGTAGCCCTCGAGCAGCGCCCGCACGATCTCGACGCGGACGGCGCCGTCCCAGGCCCAGTCGTTGATCGCGACCGCGAGGTCGTAGGCCAGGCTGCCCCACGACGCCTGCTCGAAGTCGAGGACCGCGGCGACGGCGCCGTCGGCGAACAGCACGTTGTCGCGGAACAGATCGCCGTGGATGATGCCGCGCGGCGCCGCGGCGCGGATCGGCGCGGCGGCGTCGAGCCCGGCGAGCTCGTCGCCGAGGATCGCGATCGCCTCGGCGAGCGCGGGGTCGGGGCGATCGCGGAACCCGGCGAAGCGCGCGGCGATGTGCGCCGGCGTGTAGATCCCGTCGCGGTGGGGCGTGAAGTCGGCGCCGGCCAGGTGGATGCGCGCCAGCGCGGCGCCGGTGCCACGGGCATCGTCGACGGTGACCTGGCCGGGGTCCCGGTGGACGCCGGGCAGCCACCCGAACGCGCTGACCAGCAGGCCGCGGTGGGTCGCGAACGGGTCGCCGGCGAGCGTGAGACGCGGGACCGCGACCGGCGCGCCGGCGGCGAGGTGGCGGCACAGGGCCGCCTCCCACCCGACATCCTCGACGGACTTGCCCTCGTTGACGCGGATGAACCAGCGCGCGCCGCCGGCGGTGACCGCGAAGTTGCTGTTGATGGTGCCGGCGGCGATCGCGCGCCAGGCCGTGACCGGGCCGAGGCCGAAGATCTGCGCGATCGCGGCGACGTCGGCGTCGTCGAGGACGGTGAACGTGCCCATGGACCGGGCGGACAGTAGCGCGTTCGCGGTACAGTGGGGCGTGGCGCGGAACGATGCGGCGTCGCTGATCGAGGCTCACCTCGATCTGGCGCGGAAGGCGGCGCGGATGATCTATCCGCGCGTGAAGGAGCACCTCGAGTTCGAGGAGCTGGTCGCGATGGGCCAGGAAGGCCTGGTCGAGGCCGCGGCGCGCTTCGATCCCGCGGGCGGCGCGTCGTTCAAGACCTTCGCGTGGTACCGGGTCTACGGCTCGATCATGGACGGGCTGCGCCGGGCCTCCAACCTGCCCCGCCGGACCTGGGCCAAGCTGTGCGCGCTGCGCGCCGCCGCCGATTACCTCGAGACCCAGGGCGAGAAGACCGCGGGCGCGCGCGCGGCGGGCGCGCCGGTGCCGTCGACCGCCGAGGCGCTGCGCGGGTTGCGCGACGCGATGTCCGCGATCCAGACGATGTACGTCACGTCGCTGGCGACGGTGATCGACACCCACGAGGAGCCCGCCGACGACGCGCCGGAGGCCGGCGAGACGATCGATCGGCGCCGGATGGCGGCGCGCGTGGCGAAGGCGATCGCCGAGCTGCCCGAGCGCGAGCGCGCGCTGGTCCAGAAGCACTACTGGGAGGGCAAGAACCTGCTCGAGGCGGGCGTCGAGCTCGGCATCTCGAAGTCGTGGGCGTGCCGCGTCCACGCGTCGGCGGTCGGGCACATCCGCGACGCGCTGGCGCGCGACGACGATCCTTAACGGCCCGGCGCGGCGAGCGTGCCCTCGCGCTGGTAGCGCGCGAACAGCTGGCCCCACGCGGTGTCCGTGCGCCACGCCTCGAACAGCTTCTTCTCGCGCAGCGGCCAGCGGTAGTAGTCGTGGTAGGCCTCCGACGCCGCGGCCAGCACCTTGACCATCGGCGTCTCGGTGAACAGCCGCTGGATGCGCCTGAGCGGCCCGAACCACAGGAGGTCGCCGCCGCGCGACGCGAGGTTGTCGCCGACGGTGAAGCCCCAGCGCTCGTCGGCCAGCTCGGCGTCGCCGACGACCTCGATGTTCTCGCGCTTCGCGTTGCCGAGGCCGAGCTCGTCGGCGTAGCGCAGGTACTCGATGCGCTGCGGATCGAAGCCCATCATCGCCGCGGCGACCGCGTCGATCGCGACCTGATCCGCCGACGCGAGCATGACGTTCTTGATCACCGGCCGCAGCGTGCGCGGGCCGGGGCCGTCGCCGGCGGTGGTGCCATCCATCACCGCGAACAGGCCGGAATGGATCTCCCGCTGGATCTTCAGCAGGTCGCAGAGCGTGGCGTGGATCCACGTGTGCGTGCGATGCCGATCGACGTTCAGGAGGCCGCCGAACGCGTTCTTCATCGCGCCGGTGGTGGTCGTGTAGATGTGGCACTTCACCGTCGGCAGGTGCACGACGTTGGTGCCGTGGAAGGCATCGGGGATGAGGATGCCGTCGGGGAAGACCTGGTCGAGGATCGCCATCTTCGCCTTCGGCTTGTAGACCGACCAGGTCATGTCCTCGGGCTTGAAGTTGTAGCGGACCGGGACCTGGTAGCCCTGGAACACCGGCACGTAGCCGTTCAGGTCCTCGCCCTTGAACGCGTCGGTGACGACGGTCTTGTTCTGGACGCAGACCAGATCATCGAAGCCGCGCGCGCGCAGCGCCCGGATGGTCCCCTCGAGCTGCCACGGCGTGGTGTTGGCGCTCGGGAACGGGAAGTGCCACGAGATGTTGTCCTTGAGGATCGTCTGGTGGCCGGCGGCGAGGGCCTGCGAGACACCCGCCAGGTCGTGCAGCCGGTCGAGGTCCGCGAGGACGCGATCAGGCGAGACCCGGATGACGGCGACCTTGCTCCTGGCCATGCCCGGACGCTACCGAGGCGCCCGGTGGCGCGCAACGCGCCAGGCCGATCGATCGGCGCCGCCGACCGACGGTCGGCGCCGGTCAGTTGCGCGAGGCGTCGTCGCGGAGATCCTGCCAGCGCCGCACGGCCTCGGCCTTGGCTCCCTCGAGGAGCACCGCGACCGCGGCTTGCTCCTCGTCGTCACCGGTGGGCGCGAAGGCGCTGGCGGGCGTCAGGATGAACGCCAGAACATCGAGCGCTCGGCCGGGGTTCGGCGAGAACGCACTCGAGAAAATTGTCTCTGGCTCCATGCGCCCACCGTCCCATCGCGGATCTTCGGGCGCAACTTTTCGTCGAGCAGGTCGTCCGGGATGCGGACGATTCCAGCGGATCCCGGGATCGAACCCGGGATCGACTACTCCATCTCGAGGCGCAGGTACTCGAACTCCATCTTCTCGATGGAGACCTCGAACTTGACCTGCTTGATCTCCTCGGAGTTCGCGTCGCTCTTGTCGGGCGACGCGCTCTTGAGCTGGATGCCGTGGAGGATGACGTTGAACAGCGCCTTGCCCGAGTGATCGAAGGTCTCGATGTGGCCGTTGCGCTGATCGGCGGCGCCCTGCGGGTTCCCGTCGGCGGCGTGCTTCATGAACTCGTCGATGATCGGGCCGGCGTCGACCTCGGGCACGTAGAACACCAGGTTCGGCCACTCGACGCGGCTCGGCACCTTGACCGGCTCGCGGCGACCGCCGTGGTGGTACTCGATGATCTTCTGCTTGATCGAGAAGCCGTCGATCTTGGTGACGCGCTTCAGGCTCGCGTCGAGGCCGTCCATCGCGAGCCGGAAGTTGCAGCAGGTCCAGAGCTTGGCGGCGGTGTCGTCGACCGAGAGCTCGAGCTTCTGACCCTTGCCCGGGGTGAAGACCATCTTCTCCGGCGAGACCGTGACGGTCATGTACGCCGCGTTCTTGTCGGTGGCGTCGAGCTTGGGGAAGTCGATCGCGCTGATCAGCGCCTCGCTGAACTCCCGCCGCGCGCGCTCGGCGTAGTAGAAGTCCGCGGCCACGATCGCGCCGTTCTTGCGGGTCGGCCGCCCGGCGAAGAAGTCCTCCATCCAGTCGTAGAACGGCTTGGACATCGCCATGCCGACCTGGATCTTGAAGTCCTCGAACTTCGGCTTACCGAGCTGCCGCCAGACGTCGTAGTTCGCGCCGTGCTGGTACGACATCACCTCGGCCGAGACACCTCCACCTTCGATCGACCGGAACAGGCCCACCGTCTTGTGGTTGCCATCCAGTTCGAGCCCGAAGTGGGCAGCGGAGTAGGCACGCGGCTGGGTGTTGCTGCTGGGCGGTTGCATCGTCGGCCTCGTATGAGATTCTACACGACCCGGCCCGTCGGCCCTGTGGTGCGTGGGCATGGTACGGTCGAGGTGGTGGAATCCTTCCTGAACCGAGGGGTCGCGTGACCCAGCCGGGCGACCACCGCGGATCCGGAGCGGATGCGCGTCGGATGGCGACCGACCCGCGCGTACTCGGGGTAACTCCGCAAAAAGCCTCGATCGGCAATCCGCGACCGCCGGCGTTCGCGTTCTGGAAGGGCGCCGCGGTCGGCATGGTGGTCGTTCTGCCCGCGACGGCTGGCGCCGTGTGGTTCATCGGGCGGCTCGGGATCGGCAACCCGAACGCCGGGTTCATCCACGTGCTGCGCCTCACCGTGGTGTTTGCGGGCCTGGCGACCGTGCTGACGGCGGGTGGCGTGGGCCGGCTGGCCGCGCAGGCCAGCGTCGAGAAGGGCGGCGGCCTCGCCCGCGCGGTCCGGATCGGCGCGCGGACCCAGGCGGTCGCCGGCGCGGGGCTGCTGATCCTCGCGGCGATCCCCGAGGGCGATCTGCCGCACTCGCCGTGGGCGTGGGCCGCGCTCGGGGCCGCGGGCGCGGTGGTCGGCGCGGCCACCGGCGCGCTCATCGGCGCGCTGTGCGGCGGACCGGCGCCGGTGACGCTGTCGGATGTCGTGGCGATCGCGCGCTGGCCGACCGATGCGATCGTGCGCGCGACCGTCGCGCCGTTCGTGGAGCGGCGCAAGCGGCCGAGGCCGTGATGGCGGACGAGGTCGAGGCGCGCCCCGACGAGGGCGCGGCGGGGCATGGCAACAGCGAGCCCGCGACGCAGGTCGATGGTGGCGACGACGGCGACGACCGCGACCCCGCGTGGCGCTCGGGCCGCGGGCTGGGGCTGGCGCTGATCGCGTCGCTCGCGCTGTGGCAGCTGCCGTTCGGCGGCTTCCTGCTCTACCCGTTCAAGCTGCTCGCGACCTGGATGCACGAGCTCTCCCACGGGCTCGTGATGCTGGCGACCGGCGCCGGGTTCGATCGCATGGAGATCTTCCGCGACGGCAGCGGCCTCGCGCACCAGGCGAGCAAGGTCGGCCCGGCGCGCGGCGCGCTGATCGCGGCGGCGGGCTACATGGGCACGCCGGTGTTCGGCGCGGCGATGATGATCGCCGCGCCGCGCGCGCGGATCGCCCGGCGCGCGGTGTTCGGCATGGGCGCAGCGCTGGCGCTGTCGGCGGCGCTGGTGGTGTCGAACCCGTTCGGCCAGGTCGCGGTGGCGCTGTCCGCGACCGCGCTGATCGCCGCGGGGCTGCTCTTGCCAGCGCGGTGGGCCGTGGGCGCGGCGTACCTGCTCGCGGCCCAGGCCTGCGTGAACGCGGTGCTCGACATCCGCGTGCTGTTCCGGCCGACGCTCCTGGTCAACGGCGAGGTCGCGGGCGCCTCGGACGCGAGCAACATGGCGCTCGCGACCTTCGGCACCGACGCGCCGTGGGCGGTGCGGTTCTGGGCGACCGCGTGGCTGGCGTGGTCGCTGGCGATCACCTGGGTGGCGCTGCGCATGCTGCGGCGCGCGGAGACCTGAGGATCGGCGGCGCCGCGGTCAGTGCAGCGCGGGTGTGGTCGCGCGCAGGTGCGGGCGCTTGGCCCAGGGCCGCGCCTCGAGGTGGTAGTGGTTGTAGTGATCGGCGTCGTAGTCGGGGTTGAGCACCAGGTAGAACAGGCCCGAGCGGATCAGCTGGCACTCGAGGATCTTGAGCGCCATGCCGGCCTCGGTGGCGGGCGCGCCGACGCAGTCGATGTCGTCGCCCTGCCCTTGCTCGAAGTCGCGCTCGACCGAGAGCGTGCCGGCCTGGGGCCCCGACCAGACGTGGACGTCGAGCGCGAGCCCGTACGAGTGCTTGGAGCGGCGGTTGGTGCCGCGGACGTTCCGGATCTGGTAGGCGGAGCTGTAGATCGCGTGATCGATCCCGAGATCCGTGATGTAGCGGCCGGCGATCGCGAGCGACACCACCAGCGAACAGTCGAGGACCAGCGGCGGCTGGTGCTCGGAGGTCGACGCGTAGGTGACGCCAGCGATGGGGCCGGTGACGATCACCGCGTCGGCGATGCCCGGCCGGGTCGTGGCCTCCCAGCGCACGCCGGCGGCGTCGAGCGCGGCGTGGCAGTCCCCCGCGGGGGCGTCGTCGACGGTGTCGGGGATCGACGGCGGGTCGCGATCGGCGCGCGCGACGCCGGCCGAGGCGGCGACGAGGGCGAGCGCTGTGCAGAGCCGCATCCCGGAAGCGTATCGCCGGCCGGCGCTGCGCGCCAACATCCGTATGGGAACCGAGGTTACGGGACGCGGGCGCTGGTCAGGATCGCGGCGAGCTCGGCGCGGGCGTCCCGGGCCAGCGCGTCGGGCACGTACAGCGCGCCGGTCATCGCGCGCGCGCCATCGAACGCGTGCGCGAACAAGACGACGCGGTAGCGCTGCTCGGTGCCCAGGTCATCGTCGACGGTCGCGATCAGCTCGGCGGTCTGCCAGTCGCCGGGCAGCGCGAAGATCGCGTCGGGCGCGGCCACCGCCTCGGCGAACCCGAGCCCGAGCGCGCGGCCGCGCTCGTCGCCGCGCCAGGTCTCGAACGCGCGCGCGAGATCCGCGCTCGCCGCCGGCGCGATGCGCAGCACGAGGTAGAGCTCCTCGTCGACGAGATCGGTGCCCTCGGGGCGCCACGACGCGGGGACGGTCACGCGCAGGCCGCTGATGTCGACCGCGGTCGTGGGCACGCGCGCGAGGGTGTCGGCGTACCGGTTGGTGCTGGCGAGCGCGCCGGCGACGACGAAGACGATCGCGGCGAGCACGGCGGCGCCGCGCGCGGCGTGGGCCCGCGCCCGCGCCGCCGGCCCGTGCGGCGACACCAGCGCGCCGAGCAGGCCACCGGAGACCAGGCCGACGGCGTGGCCCCATTGATCGATGATCGGGTACATGAAGCCGATCGCGAGCTGCACGACCGTGACGAACCCGAGCGCGCCGAGCAGCGCGCGCCGCCCGGCCGCCGGGTACTGCTTGCCCGCGACCGCGAGCTCGACGAGGAGCGCGCCGCACAGCCCGAAGATCGCGCCCGAGGCGCCCGCCGACACGCCGGCCGCGCCGAACGCGTGGCTGGCGAGCGCGCCGACCAGGCCCGCGCCGGCGTAGATCGCGAACGTGCGGGCCGGGCCGAACAGCCCCTCGGCGATCCGGCCGAGCGACCACAGGCCGAGCATGTTGACGATCAGGTGGACCCAGCCGACGTGCACGAACACGCTGGTCGGTACGCGCCACCACTCGCCGAGGTCGACGGCGGAGCGCAGGCTGCCGCCCGCGCGCACGACCACGCCGACGTCACCGGGGTTGCCGAGGACGAGCGCGGTGACGATCGCGACCAGCGCGTTGGCGGCGATGATCGCGATGGTGACGCGCGGCCCGCGGCGCTCGGGCGCGGTCGGCAGCACGATCTCGCGGCGACCGAGGGCCGTGACGACCTCGGCGGCGGCCGGCGACAGCGCGACCGGCAGCGCACCGGCGGCGTCGGTCGCGGCGCGCGCGAGGTGGGCCTGCAGGTGCGGGGCCGAGCGCGCGTGGACGAGCGCGGCCTGGTAGCCGGCCTGCGCGGCGGCGCCGTCGCCGGCGCGCTCGGCG
>JAIOQA010000393.1 GCA_021413675.1 Deltaproteobacteria bacterium
GACGACGCGATCGTCGTGCTCGAGAACATCTACCGGTGGATCGAGGAGAAGGGCGTCAAGCCGTTCCCCGCGGCGATCCGCGCGACCAAGGAGATCGGCCTCGCGGTGCTCGCGACCACGCTGTCGCTCATGGCCGTGTTCCTGCCGGTCGCGTTCATGGGCGGCATCGTCGGCCGGTTCATGGCCTCGTTCGGCATCACGATGGCGTTCGCGATCGGCGTGTCGATGCTGGTCGCGTTCACGCTCACGCCGATGATGGCGGCGCGCATCCTGCCGGTCCCGGGCCCGGGCGGGCAGCACCCCAAGCGCTCGATCCTCGAGCGCATCGTCGACCGGGCCTACGCCCCGATCGAGAAGGGCTACGTCAAGGTCCTCGCCGCCGCGCTGCGCCATCGCGCGCTGTTCATCATCTTCGCGGTCGTGCCGACCTGCGTCGCGACGCCGTTCCTCGCCAAGCAGGCCGGCGGCGGCTTCCTGCCCGAGAACGACGAGGCGCAGTTCGACATCTATATCCGCACCGCCGAGGGCTCGAGCCTCGACCAGACCGGGGTGATCGCCGAGCGCATCGCGCGCGAGACCCGGCGCTTCCCCGAGGTCGAGCACACGCTCGTGACGATCGACAGCGACACCAAGCAGCTCAACGTCGCGCACGTCTACGTTCGCCTGGTCGATCCGGGCAAGCGCGCCGCCAGCCAGATCGAGACGATGGACGCGGTCCGCGCGCGCGTGCTCAAGCCCGAGAACCTGCCCGAGGGCACCCGCGCCTCGGCCCAGCTGGTCAACGACTTCAGCGTCGGCTCGGGCCAGAACGCGCTCATCATGTACACGCTCACCGGCCCCGACCCGGAGCGCCTTGAGGTCTACGGTCGCCGCGCGATCGAGCTGATGAAGAAGATCCCGGGCGCCGTCGACGTCGACTCGACCATCGTGCCGGCGTCACCGGAGACCGCGCTGCACATCGACCGCGATCGCGCGCCGCGCCTCGGCGTCGACCCGTTCGACGCGACCGCGACTTTGTCGCTCCTGGTCGGCGGCGCGCCGATCTCGTCGTACTCGGAGAAGGGCGAGCAGTACGACGTCTTCCTGCGCGCGGATCCGCGCTACCGGGCCAGCGGCGCCGCGCTGCAGGTGCTGACCGTGCCGTCGCGCACCAAGGGCGCGGTCGCGCTCACGGACGTGATCGACATGAAGACCGGCACCGGCCCGGCGTCGATCAGCCGGCTCAACCGCACCTACCAGGTGATGGTGCTGGCCAACGTCGGCGCGGGCTTCGATCAGGGCGGCGTCGACACCCAGGTCAAGGCGATCCTCGAGGGCCTGCACATGCCGCCGGGCTACGTCATCGGCGCGACCGGCCAGTCGAAGGAGATGGGCAAGATGGCCAAGGCCTTCGGCTTCGCCTTCCTGATGTCGTTCGTCTTCATGTACCTGGTGCTCGCGGCGCAGTTCGAGTCGTGGTCGCACCCGTTCGTCATCATGCTGGCGCTGCCGATGACCTTGCCGTTCGCGCTGCTGGCGATCGTCGCCACCGGCGGCAGCCTCAACATCTTCTCGATGCTGGGCCTGCTCGTCTTGTTCGGCGTCGTCAAGAAGAACGCGATCCTCCAGGTCGACTTCGCCAACCACCTGCGCGCGCAGGGCGTCGAGCGCGACGCGGCGATCCTCGAGGCCTCGCGCGCCCGGCTCCGCCCGATCCTCATGACCACGTTCGCGTTCGTCGCCGGCATGCTGCCGATGGTGTTCTCGAGCGGCATCGGCGCGGGCTTCTCGAAGTCGATCGCGGGCATCGTGGCCGGCGGCCAGTCGCTCTCGCTCTTGCTGACGCTGATCGCGATCCCGGTCATCTACTCGCTGTTCGACAGCGCCGGGAACAACCTGAAGCGGTTCTTCCGGTGGGTGTTCCGGCGGGGCGCGCCGCTCGATCGCGGCCGCGCGGACCTCGACGAGGCCGCGGCGTAGCCGGGCCTGGGCGCACGCATCCCGCGCGCGTGCGTGTCCGCGCGCCGGATGTCAACGCGTGAGACCCCGATGCGCTTCCCGGACGGCTGGATTTCGATCCAGCCGTCGTCTTTTTCGGCGCGAGCGTCGTCGGTTGCGGCGACGATGCAACCCGGCCTGCGACCGAACGCCCTCGGAAGACGGCGCAGCGCTCCGGAGCTTGTCCGCGCACCGGACTTTCCGCCCATGAGGGTTTCCACGCGCGGGGCTTTTTGTTATGACGCCGGTCCGAGCCTCACCGCCATGGCAAAGCTCCCCCGCCGCGACCTCCGCTCCCTCCTGCAACGCCCGCAGCGCGATCTGTCTCAACAGATCGATGCGCGGCTGTCGCGGCTGGGTTTCCCTGCGCTCCGTCCGGCTCACGCCCAGATGTTGACCCTGCTCGAGAGCGGCGGCGTCCGGTTGACTGAGCTGGTCACCGCGCTCGATCTTCCCAAGCAGACCGTCGGCGACATGATTGCGGATCTCGAGAGCCAGAAGCTCGTCGAGCGCTACCCGGATCCCGAGCACGGCGTCATCAAGCGCGTGCGGCTGGGCGCGCGCGGCAAGGTCTGGGCGAACGAGGTCAAGAAGGTCGCCGACCAGGCCGAGTCGGGCTGGGCGGTGCAGCTCGGCAAGACCAAGATGAAGACCCTGCGCGAGCTGCTCGAGCAGCTCGCCGAGACGCTCGACGCTGACGCCGCGGGCGAAGACGCCTGAGCGACTGCGCTGGAGCTCAGGCGGCGGCGCGCTGATCCGCGCCGCCGCGTTCGTGCGTGCAGCGCGAACCGAGGTTGCGCCGCGCTACGCCGTCACTGGCCGCACTTGCTGGCCTCGTCGATCGTGTCGGCGGCCAGCACGCACTTCCGATCCTTGTCGGGCCAGTTCTCCTTCGCACACTGCGTGAGGAACTGCTCGAGGAACGAGGGCATGTTGGACTGGATCTCGGTGGCGGCGGCGGCCTTCTGCTCGTCGTCGAGGCCGGCCGACTGCTTCTCGAACTCGATCGCGATCAGCTGCGTCGCCTTCTCGGCGACCTGCTGGCAGGTGACCGTGTGGTCGTCGCCGGCCGGCGCGGTCGCGGCGATCTCGTCCGCGGGCACCTGCGGCGGCAGATCGATGTTCTGCGCCGCGCCGTTGGTGAGGAACGGCTCGAGCAGCTTCTCCCAGCTCTTCTTGATGTGCGCGTACTCCTCGGGGCAGCGCTCGGCGCGCTCCTGCGGCAGGTTGCCGTTGGCGACGAAGCCGGCGTACTTCTCGGGATCCGAGCCGTAGATGAGGCACATGATGTTGTAGAAGCGCTGGCCGTCGAACGAGTGCTCGTCGGAGAACGGCGTCTCGGTCGACGACGCTTGTTGCATCTGGAACCAGTACGCGCCGGACAGCGCCATGGCCACGCCATCGTCGCCCGCGGCGATCAGGATGAGCGTCGCGAGCTGATCGACCGAGTCCTCCTCGCGGCCGACCGCGGGCAGATCGAGCAGGTGGATCAGGCCGTGGCCGGTCTCGTGATAGAAGCTGAACATCGTCGCGCCGAGCACGGCCATGCCGAGCTCCTGGTCGTTGGCGGCCTTGTCCTTGAACTGCCCGAGGAAGTACTCGAGCAGCTCGTAGCAGACGATGATGCGGTGCGAGTTCGGATCGTAGAACGCGTTGACCGTGTCGCAGTCGACGAGCTGGATGTCGACGGTGGTCGGCAGCCGGATGGTCTCGTTCAAGCCCTGCGCGGCGAGCTCGAACATCTTGTTCTCTTGCAGGATCTGGTGGAGGTTCTCGTGGAGCGGGTTCTGCGACTCGGCGTAGCTGACGCGGAAGCCTGACTGCTTCACGCCGGCGAAGCCCTTGACCGCCATCGTCGGGATGCCGGCCTTGGAGATCGACGCGGGATCGACCTTCGCGGCGGGCGGAGGCGCGGCGCCGGGCGCGAGCGACGACGGCTGCGGCGCCGCCTTGACGTCGAGCTTGGCGAGCTTGGGACCGCAGTCCTCGCCCGCGTGCGATGCGCCCGGCGGTGGCGGGCCCTTGGCGACCGGCGTGGCGGAGCCCGCGCCCGAGCCGGCAGCGGAGCCGGAGCCCGAGCCCGCGGCGGCAGAGCCGGCGGCCGACCCCGAGGCGGCCGCGTTGTCGGTGGGCGCCGTCTTCTTCTTGCAGCCCGTTGCCGCGGTCAGGACGAGGAGGGCCACACAGAGGCCCGACGAGATCGCACGACGCATGCATCCTCCACGCGTTCGCCCCTCGCGAACGTCCCCCCATCATAACTGATGGCGTGAGGCGGCGCCGCGGCGTTCGGTCGCGCCACGGGTGGGAGCGTCGCCCAGATCCCGCTTGCCGGTCGTGCGCGCCATGGTTAGAGTTCTAACTATGAACGGCCGGATCATGGAGCTCGTCGGGCATGTCCACCTGACCTGGCGCCGCCGCGTCGCGCGCGACCTCGCGCCCTTCGGGATCGCGCCCAAGCAGATCTACGTCCTGCGCAAGCTCGCGGCGTCCAGCCTCACGCCGAGCGAGCTCGCCGAGCTGCTGTTCGCCGATCGGCCGACGGTCAGCTCGATGCTGCGCACGCTCGAGCGCGCCCGCTGGGTGTCGCGGCGGCGGGATCCGGAGGACGGCAAGCGCGTGATCGTCGAGCTCACCGCCGCGGGCCGCGCCAAGCTGGCCGCGGTGCCCGAGGCGCTGTGGCGCACCGGCAAGACCTCGTTCGATCCCGAGGCCGGGCTGACCCGACCCGAGCGCGTCGAGCTCGTCCGGCTGCTCGAGAAGCTCGACGCGCACGTGGGCCGCGCGACCGACGAGGAGGCGGCGCGATGATCGCGGTCCACCGCGGCCGGCTCGCCGGCGATGGCGTGGAGCTGGCCTACCTCGACACCGGCGGCGCCGGCGCGCCGATCGTGTTCCTGCACGGCGCGATGGGGCGGGGCGCATCGTGGTTGCCGGTGATCGAGGCGCTCGCGCCACGCCACCGCTGCATCGCGATCGATCAGCGCGGCCACGGCCGCTCCGATCGGCCCGCGACCGGCTACGACCGCGAGCGCTACGTCGGCGATCTGGCGCGCGCGGTCGACGCGCTCGGGCTCGCGCGCTTCGCGCTGGTCGGCCACTCGACCGGCGCGCTCAACGCCTGGGTCTACGCGGCGCGCCACCCGGACCGCGTCGACGCGCTGGTCCTCGAGGACATGCACGCGACCTCGCGCGGCGACGCCGAGGTCGAGGGCTGGCGCACCTGGCTCGCGTCGTGGCCCGTGCCGTTCCCCAGCCTCGGGGCGGTGAAGCGCTACTTCGCGGCGATCCGGCCCTCGCTCGGCGACTACTTCATCGAGCTGTTCGAGGAGCACGACGACGGCTGGCGCCCGCGCTTCGCGATCGAGGCGATCCTCGCGACGATCGCCGGCAACGAGGCGCGGGACTGGTGGCCCGAGCTCGCCGCGGTCCGCTGTCGCACGCTGGTCGTGAAGGGGCGCGCGAGCGATCTCGCGCTCGCGGAGGCCGCGCGGATGGCCGCGACCGTGCCCGCGGGCGAGCTGCTCGTGATCGACGGCGCGTCGCACACGGTCCACGTCGATCGGCCCGGGGCCTACGCCGCGGCGGTCGGCGGGTTCCTCGGCGCGCCCGCGATCGCCGACGACTCCGACGCCGGGCTCGAGGCGCGCGCGCGCGCCGAGTACGACGGCGAGGCCCGCATCGCGCTCGATCCGGCCGCCACCGCGCTGGTGCTGATCGACATGCAGGAGGAGTTCGTGAGCGCGCGCGGCGGGCCGTTCCGGGTGCCCGAGGCCGCGCGGCGGGTGCCGGCGATGGCGCGGTTGCTCGCGGCGTTCCGCGCGCGCGGCCTGCCGGTGATCCACACCGCGTTCGCGCGCACGCACGAGCTGCTCGATCGCCCCGCGCTCGGCGCGCGGATGCCGAACCGCGGGCCCGACGCCGCCGACGACGCGTCGCGGTTCGAGGCGGCGCGCTTCGTCGACGAGCTCGCGCCCTTGCCGGGCGAGGTCGTCGTGCTGAAGCCGTCGTACGGCGCGTTCTACGACACGCCGCTCGAGACCATCCTCAAGCGCCTCGGGGTGGGCACGGTCGTCCTCGCCGGCACGCTCACCGACTGCTGCGTCGGCACCACCGCGCGCCAGGCCTACGAGCGCGGGCTCGGCGCGGTGGTCGCCGCGGACGCGACCGCGACCTCGCTGCCCGAGCTGCACGAGGCCGAGCTCCGCATCCTGCGCCGGGCGTTCGCGCGGGTCGCGACGGTCGACGCGATCGTCGACGAGCTCGGCCCGCCGCGCGCGTCGTGACCGCGCCGATCGCGGGCGGGGGCGTCAGTAGCGCGCGCCGGTGGCGGCGGGCAGCGCGTCGAGGATCGCGCGGTCGGCGGCGTCGAGGGTCACCGCCGAGGCTCCGATGTTCTCCTCGAGGCGCGCGAGCTTGCGGGTGCCCGGGATCGGGATGACCGTCGCGCCCTGGGCCAGCGTCCACGCCAGCGCGATCTGCCCGGGTGTGCGGCCGTGCTTGTGCGCGACCGCCTTGACCTGCTCGACCAGGCCGAGGTTGGCCTGCACGGTCGCGTCGTCGCGGAACCGCGGGTTGCGGCGGCGCCAGTCGTCGGCCTCGAGGTCGGCGGTGCTGGTGAAGCGGCCGGTGAGGAAGCCGCGGCCCAGCGGCGAGTACGCCAGGAACGCGATGCCGAGGGCGGCGCAGCGCGCGACGACCGCGAGGTGATCGCGGGTCCACAGCGACAGCTCGCTCTGCACGCTCGCGACCGGGTGGATCCGCTGCGCGCGCGCGAGCTCGTCGAGCGTCACCTCCGACAGGCCGATCGCCCTGGCCTTGCCGGCGCGGACGACCTCGGCCATCGCGCCCCAGGTCTCCTCGATCGGCACCTCGGGATCGACGCGGTGGAGCTGGTAGAGATCGACGGCGTCGGTGCGCAGCCGGGTCAGGCTGGCGTCGATCGAGGCGCGCACGTGCGCGGGGCGGCCGTCGCGCGTGATCGCGTGATCGGCGCCGGTGCGGAGGCCGACCTTGGTCGCGAGGACCGCGCGGGCGCGGTGGCCGACGAGCGCCTCGCCGACCAGCGCCTCGTTGGTGAACGGCCCGTAGACGTCGGCGGTGTCGATGAGGGTCGCGCCGAGATCGAGGGCGCGGTGGATCACGCGCACGTGATCCGCCGGCGTGGTGTCGCCGGTGCCGTAGGCCCAGGTCATGCCCATGCAGCCCAGGCCGATCGGCCCGACCGTGTGTCCATTCACGCTTCGATTGGTCATGGCGGCAGCCTGCGCGCGATCGGCCATCGCGGGTAGACTTCACGGTCTACAGACACCATGAAGCCCGACTTCACGATGCAGGATGCGCGCTTCGGCGCGCTGATCGCCTTCGCCGCGGTCAGCGAGGAGCGCAGCTTCACGCGCGCGGCGCGCCGGCTCCACGTGTCGCCATCGGCGGTCAGCCAGGCGGTGCGACGGCTCGAGGCCCGGGTCGGCGCCGCGCTGCTGGTCCGGACCTCGCGGCGGGTCCAGGTCACCGAGGCCGGCGCGCGCCTGCTCGCGCGCGCGCTGCCGGCGCTGGGCGAGCTCGCGTCGACCTTCGAGCTCGCGGCCGCCGAGGCCAACGCGGTCACCGGCACGCTGCGGATCACCGCGCCGTCGCTCGCGAGCCTGATCCTGCCGCCGATCCTCGAGCGGTTCCTGCGCGCTCACCCGGCGGCGCGGGTCGAGGTGTCGGTGAGCGATCGCCTGGTCGATCTGGTCGCCGATGGCTTCGATGTCGGGATCCGGCTCGAGGAGGCGCTGCCGCCGGCGATGGTCGCGGTGCGGATCACGGCGCCGTTCCGGTTCGTGGTCTGCGCCGCGCCGCGCTACCTCGCGGCGCACGGCACGCCGCGGACCTTCCGCGAGCTCGCGCGCCACGTCTGCATCGGGATCCGCCTGCCGACCGCGGAGACGATCTACAAGTGGGAGCTGGAGCGCCGCGGCCGCACGCTCCGGCTCGACGTGCCGAGCCGGCTGGTGGTCGACGGCATGCGGTTCGCGGCGCACGCGGCGAAGGCCGGGCTCGGCCTGGCCTACGTCGACGAGCCGTGGATCGCCGACGATCTCGCGCGCGGCGCGCTGCGGATCGTGGTGCCGGGGCTCGCGGCCCACGCCTCGGGGCTGTTCCTGTACTTCCCGCCGGCGGCCCGGCGGTCGCCGCGGGTCCGCGCGTTCCTGGAGGCGGCGCGCGACGCGCTCGGCGCCTCCGCGACGCGTGGCTGAACGGGCGAGGCGATCGCGGGGGAGTCGGCGAGCTACTTGCGGGACAACGCGTCGAACGCGGTCCCGAGATCGCCCATGGCTTGCAGGACGATCCGCGGCCGGTCCTGCCCGTCGCAGGCGGCGGAGTCGCGATCGACGAACTCGACCTCGATGTCGTCGGCGGTCACGCGCAGCGCGCGGGTCTCGGCGTCGTAGATGCAACCGTTGCCACCATCGACGACGAGGGCCGCCAGCGTGGGCTCGAGGCCCTGCCACTCGGCGTCGCCGAGCGCACGCGCGCCGACGCGCGGGGCGTACGTCGCCGGGTCGCCGCTGCCCTCACAGACCTCCCAGGCAAGCTGGTGGTCGGCGAGCGTCAACGTGTAGGTCTCGTGGACCGCGCGCCACCCGTCGCAGGGGGGGCCAGCAGGCGCCGGCCCGACGAGCCCGCCGTGGCGATTGTCATAGACGAGCTTCTGGACCGACGCGGTGTAGACGCTCTCGCCGACCTCGGTCTCGGGGCCGGGCTGGGAGACGCACGCCGCGAGCGCGCCGATCGCGAACGCAACGAAGAGAGGCTTCTGCATGCGAGAGGCTCGAGCAAACGCGAGGCCATCGCCGCCTGCGTGGATCCGCGTGCTTGGGCCGCGACCATCACGGATTTTTGAGGGTCGCGACCGCGCCGTCCTCAACGAGTCGAGTCGTGATCGCGCGTCAGTACGCGTCGTGGGCGACGACCGTGATCGGCCCGGCACCGGCGGCGGCGAGCCCCTCGGCGGCGACCTCGGCGGTGGTCACCGCCACCGTGACCACATCGTCGGGCCGCAGGTTGCGGCGACAGGCGCCGGCGACATCCTCGACCGTGAGCGTGCCGAGCTGGCCGGGCAGGCCGGCGGTGAACCCGACCGGCAGGCCGAAGGTCTCGTCGCGCACCGCGAGCTGCATGCGCTGGCGCGCGGTCGCGAGGTGGAACGGCATCGCGCCGACCAGGTACGCGCGCGCGAAGTCGAGCTCGTCGGCGGTGACGCCCTTGGCCGCGAGATCGGCGTAGAGGTCGAGCGTCAGCGCGGTCGCCGGGCCCGCGACGTCGATCGCGGTCGCCATCCACATCTCGATCCAGTGCGGGCCGCGCGACCGGCGGATCGCGCAGCCGGCGCCGTAGCTCCAGCCGCGCTTGACCCGGATCTCCTGCATGAGCCGCGAGCTGAACATCCCGCCGAACGCGGCCTCGACCACGAGCAACGCCGCGGTGTCGGGATCGCCCCAGCGCGGGCCGAGGTGGCCGAAGCGCAGCTGCGCCTGGGTGCGCTCGGCCTTGTCGACGACGACCAGCCGGCGGCCGGGCGGCGCGGGCTCGCGGGTCAGCGCCAGCGGCGGCGGCGCGCCGGTCGCCGGCAGCCGCTCGGTCAGGCGCGCGGCGATCGCCATCGCGCGCGCGACGTCGACGTCGCCGGCGATGCCGAGCACGAGGTTGTCGCAGACCGCCTCGGCGCGCCACAGGGCGGCCGCGTCCTCGCGCGTGATCCGCGCGAGCGAGCTCTCGGTGCCGAGCGCGGTGCGGCCGTAGGGATGACCGGGCGCGCAGCGATAGTCGAACCAGCGGGTCGCGAGCGCGCTGTCGTCGTCGCGGACCTCGTCGAGCACCTGCGGGGTCTCGCGCAGGAGCCGCTCGTGCTCGTCTTGATCGAAGCGCGGCTGCGCGAGCACGTCCGCGGCGAGCTCGACGAGCGCGTCGAGGTTGCGGGTCAGCGCGAGCCCCGACAGCACGACCGAGTCGCGGCCGACCGAGATCTCGAGCGCGGCGCCGAGCCCGTCGAGGGCGTCGTCGAAGGCGGCGCGGTTGCGGAGCCCGGCGCCGCGGCGCGCGAGCAGGGCCGCGTGGCGGTGCAGGCCCTCGATCCCGATGGGATCGAGCGCGGCGCCGCCGGTGATCGCGATGTCGATCCACACCAGCGGCGCGTCGCCCGACGGCTCGACGTGCAGCCGCGAGCCGCGCGGTCCGGCGAGCGCGGTCACGCGCTCACCTCGCTGTCGTCGCCCAGCGCTTCGTCGCCGTCATCGCTCTCCTCGCTGTCCTCGCCGGGATCGCCGTCGGGATCGGGCTCGGCGATCACGACCGAGCGCGTGCTGCGCCCGAGGTAGGTGCGCGCGACCCGCACGACATCCTCGGCGGTGACCGCGGCCAGCGCCGCGGCCAGCGCGGTGACGCCGCGGAAGTCGCCGAGCGCGACCTCGTGGTGGCCGATCGCCTCGGCCTTGCCGTCGGCGTCGGTCAGGCTGGTCCAGAAGTCGGTCTCGACCAGGCTCTTGGCCTTGTTGAGCTCGGCGGGCGAGGGCGGCGCGCTCGCCAGCTCGGCCAGCGCCTGATCGATCGCGGCGAGCGAGGCCTCGGCGCGGTGGCCGCGCGCGACCGTGATCGCCAGCCGGAACAGCGACGGATCGCGGAACGGCGTGAGCTGGGCATCGACCGACGACGCGAGCTCCTTCTCGACCACCAGCAAGCGGTGCAGGCGCGACGACGGGCTGCCGGCGAGCAGGGTCGCGACCAGCTCGAGCACCGGCCAGTCGGCGTGGGCCTGGCCCGGCGCCTTGTAGCCGATGAGCACGCGATCGGTGGCGATCGGCTTGGGCGCGCGCAGCACCCGCTCGTGGGTCTGCGGCGGCTCGGTGTCGGGCGCGATCACCGGCAGCACCGCGGGCGGGATGTCGCCGTAGGCCTTGGCGACGAGATCGAGGAGCTGCGGCTCGTCGATGTCGCCGACCACGACCAGGCACGCGTTGTTGGGCGCGTACCAGGTCCGGTAGAACGCGCGGATCTCGTCGAGCGCCAGGCCGCGGATGTCGGCCATCCAGCCGATCGTCGGCCAGCGGTAGCCGTGGTGCTCGAACGCGAGCGCCATCAGCTGCTCGTCGAGCCAGCCGTCGACGTCATCCTCGACGCGCTCGCGGCGCTCGTTGGTGACGACGTCGCGCTCGGCCTCGACCGTGGTCGGATCGAGCACGAGCCGGGTCATGCGCTCGGCCTCGAGCCGCACGCCGAGCGCGAGATCGCGCGCGGGGAGCGAGAGCCGGTAGTAGGTCCAGTCGACCCAGGTCGCGGCGTTGGACTCGCCGCCGGTGCGCTCGACCACGCGATCGAACTCACCGGGCCCGAGGGTCTCGGTCTGGTTGAACATGAGGTGCTCGAACAGGTGCGCCATGCCGGTCTTGCCCGGCTGCTCGTGGCGCGAGCCGACCCCGAACCAGGTCTGGTACGACACGATCGGCGCGCCGCGATCGATCGACGTGAGCAGGCGCAAGCCGTTGCCCAGCCGCCACCGGCGGACGGTGGCCTGGCGCCCCAGCGGTGCTTCGACGTCGAGCGTCCACGTGGTCATCGAACGCCAGTCTTACCATGCAAGCGGCGCGCGCGTTGGTGACGCGCGATCACGCGCGGATCACGCGCCCGATCGCGTCTCGATCATGCGTGCGCGATCACGTGAAGCTGGTGACGAGATCGAGATCCGCTGCGGCCGCGAGGGCGGCGAGCGCGGGGCCCGCGACCAGCACCTCGGCGGGCGCGAGCACGCCGCTCGGGCCTGCGCCGCGCGCCGCGAGCGCGACCGCGAGCCACGCGGTGATCGCCGCGGCGGTCGCATAGAGATCGGCGCCGTGGATCGCGACCTCGGCGGTGTCGAAGCCGCGGCGCGCCTGCGCGATCACCGCGAACCGCGCCTTCGCGCGCAGCGCCGCCGATGGCGGCGGCGCCGGCGCCCAGCGCTGCATCCGCGATCCGAGCGCGCCCCCGAGCGCGGGCAGCGCGCGCGCCGCGAGCCCGGCCGCGCGCATCGCCCACGCCGAGCGCGTCACGGATGCGAACGTCGCGACCCGGCGCACGTCGATGTGGCGCGGCACCGTGACGACCTCGCCGCCGGGCGCCGAGATCGCGAGGCGGTCGCCGCCGAGCGCGGCGCCGGCGTTGACCGTGCGGCGGGTCGCGCCGGCCGCGGTCGGATCCCAGCGGCCGTCCTGCCAGACCG
>JAIOQA010000394.1 GCA_021413675.1 Deltaproteobacteria bacterium
GGCCTCGGGCTCGCCAGCGACGAGGCCGAAGCGCGCGCCGAGCAGCCGGACGATCGCGCCGTAGGCGGTGTCGAGCTCGGCCGCGCCGGCCCAGACCTTCGCCGTCGGGGCGATCGTGGTCGCGGCCTTGCGCAGCTCGGCGACCAGACGGCTCTTGCCCATCCCGGGCTCGCCGACCACGACCGCGAACGCGAGCGTGCGCTCGGCGACGGCGCGCTCGAACGCGGTGCGCAGGGTCGCCAGCGCGGCCATCCGCCCGGTGAAGCGCGGCCGCAGCTCGTACGGCACCGCCGTGACGATGGTCTTCTCGCCCTCGCCGTCGCCGAACAGGTCGCCGGCGTCGAACGTGGGCACGCGATCAGTCGCGAGTGCCGTCGGCCGCATCGCGTCGATTCCCCCTTCGCGAATCATCGGGACCGTCCCCAGCGGCGGAAGCGCGGCCGGGTTCCCCGTCGAATCAGACGTAGTATGCATGAGTTATCCCCCCTCGTCGTCGCCCCTGTGGCAGAGCCACCGACCCGAGAGGCGCGGAACCTAGTGTGGTCCCATGTAGTTGTCAACCGTAGATAGGAGCGGGGGGATCGAGCCCCCTTGCTGGGGTCAGCGGCCGACGGTCGTGGCGTCGAGCGGCACCAGCGCCAGCACTCGCGCGGCGCGGCGCCGGATCGCGCGGGGCTGATCATCGGGCTGCAGCGTGAGGATCGCCCGACGACGCCCGAGCCGGAGCTGCGGTGCGCCGTCCTGGCGCGGCCCGGCAATCATCGCCGTGAGGACGTCTGCAGTGCTGAGCTCGCGCATCGTGACCGGGTGCGTCAGCACGAAGCGGGCCAGGCCCTGGTCAGGTCAATCGCGACCGCGAACCGGTCGGTTACGGCGGCCGAGCGCTGTCACTGGCGACGACGGCAACTCGACTTGCCGGCCGCTCACGATGCTGACAACGCTGACATCGTACGAGCCATCACCGTTCATCCTCGACGAGAACCCGGCATGAATCAGCACGCGCGCGCCGATCGGTCACGCGCGTGACCGGTCGCCGGACAATCTGTCAGGGCGACTTCGGCGCGGTGGTCGCCGGCGTGGTGGTCGCGGCGGGTGCCGGGGCCGGGCGGGCCGCGCAGCGCGCCGCGAGCGTCGCGCGATACGACGCCGTGCGCGCCGCGACCTCGGGCGGGATCGGCCGGGGCTTGCCCTTGCCCTTCACGCCGTCGCGCAGGAAGTAGTGCAGGGACACCGGGATGATCGGCGTGCCGCCCTTCGCCAGGCGCGCGCAGTTCTCGATCTCGAGATCGTCGAAGATGTCGCCGATCACCTTGGCGGTGACCTTCTTGATGTCGTGCATGAGCACGACCCCGCCGCGCTGGGCGAGGATCATGCGCATCACCTTCTTGCGCAGCTTGGCGGCATTCGGCGTGCGCCAGTCGAGCGTGTCGACGCTCCACAGGACATCGGTGAGGCCGCTGTTCTTGACGGCGGTGGCGGCCGCGCCGCCGAGCGCGCCGAACGGCGGGCGGAACAGCCCGAGCGGGCGGCCCAGGGTCTCGGCGATGATCTTCTGGGCCTGGACGACTTCCTTGTCGGCCATGCTCTTCGACGCGTGCTTCAGGTTGAGGTGCGAGAAGCTGTGGCTGCCGATGAGGTAGCCCTCGCGATCCTCGCGGGCGAGCAGCGCGCGCGAGCGCTCGCCGTGCTTGCCGACCAGCCGCTGCGCGACGATGAAGAAGGTCGCGGGGATGTCGTAGCGCGCGAGCGCGGTGAGGACCGCGGGCGTGGTCTCGGGGTTGGGCCCGTCGTCGAAGGTGAACGCGACCAGGTCCTCGGCCTCGTCGCCGTCGATGCGCAGGGCGTGGCCGAGCGCCGGATCGACCGCGAACGGATCAGGCTTGCCCGGCGCGGACTCGTCGGGCGCGGGGGCCTTGCCGGTGTCGACCGCCGCGGTGTCCTTGTGGGCATCGGCGGTCTTCGCGGGCTTCGCGTCGTCGCCCGCCGCGGGCTTCGCGGCATCGGCGTCCGCGGCCTTGTGGTGCCGCGCGGGGCGGTCGACGTCCGCGGGCGTGTGCGCCGGCGCGTCGGCGGTGGCCACCGGCGGCGTGGGGCGCGCGACGGCGTTCGCGGTGAACGCGGAGGCAACGAGGACCGGGAACGCTGCGAGCGCACGCCAGCGAGACATCGTGGTTTGGTGGTAGCACGAGCCACATTGGCGCGCGTGTTATTGTCGGTTTCGTGAGCTCACGCGTGGTTGTCACCGATCGCTTGCCGGTGGATCCCGTGGCCTCGCTGCCCCGGGCCTCGGTCGCCTGGGCCACCCCGGCCGAGCTGCCCGAGGCCCTGGCTACCGCCGACGCGCTGGTCTGCCTGTTGACCACCCGCGTCGACGCCGCGCTCCTCGATCGCGCGCCGCGCCTCCAGGTGGTCGCCAACGTCGCGGTCGGCGTCGACAACATCGATGTCGCCGCCGCGACCGCCCGCGGCGTGTGCGTGACCAACACCCCGGACGTGCTCACCGAGGCCACCGCCGACCTGGCGTTCGCGAGCGGCTGGTGCGCGCGGGAGCCTGGCGCGGCTGGTCGATGGATCTCTTGCTCGGCGCGGATGTCTGGGGCCAGACCCTCGGCATCGTCGGGTTCGGGCGGATCGGCCAGGCCGTGGCCCGGCGCGCCCGCGGCTTCGGCATGGAGGTGCTGTACAGCCACCCGCGCGACCTGACCTCGGAGCTGGGCGCGCACGTGACGATGGACGAGCTCCTCGACCGCAGCGACTTCGTGAGCCTGCACTGTCCGCTGACGCCCGCGACCCGGCACCTGATCGATGCCCGCGCGCTGGCCGCGATGCGGCCGGGCGCGATCCTCGTGAACACCGCGCGCGGCGCCTGCGTCGACGAGGCCGCGCTGGCCGCGGCGCTCACCGACGGTCGCCTGGCCGGCGCCGGCCTGGATGTGTTCGCCGACGAGCCGCGCGTCGATCCCGCGCTCCTCGGCTGTCCGCGCGCGGTCTTGGCGCCGCATCTGGGATCGGCTACGACTACCGCTCGGAGACGCATGGCAGAGCTGGCACTCGGCGCGGCACGCGCGGTCCTCGCTGACGAGCGACCGCCCAACCTGGTGAACCCCGATGTCTGGGCCGTGCGGAGGCGCGCGTGACCACCGAGCGCCTCGCGCTGGTCGTGACCTCGTCCGGCGCCTCGGCGGCGGCGGTCGTGCCGGTGCTGGCGGCGCTCGAGGCCGCCGGCATGCGGGTCCGCGCGATCGACGTCGGCGCGGCCGGCGGCGGCGGCGGTGCGTTCACCGATCGGGTCCGGCGCGCGCTGCTCGGCGAGAGCGCCGAGCGGCGGCTGCGGCGCGAGCTCGAGGCCAACCCGCCGGATGTCGCGATCGCGTTCGATCCCCACGCCGCGCTGTCGCTCACCGTGGCCCGCGATCAGGTGCCGAACCCGGCGCCGGTGATCGGCGTGGTCACCGAGCTCGAGCCGCTCAAGGACTGGGGCCACACCGACTGCGATCGGCTGTGCGCGATCGATCGCGAGGCCGCGGTCGCGCTCGCCGACGCGGGCGTGGAGCCCGATCGCATCCTGGTGACCGGCGCGCTCGGCGAGCGGACCTGGGCCGACGCCGGCGCCGACGATCGCGGCGCGATCCGCACGCGCCACGGCCTGCCGGGCCGGGTCGTCGTCGTCGAGATCGCCGGGCTCGGCGCCGAGCTGACCGGGCAGGTGCTGCTGCAGCTGTCGCTGTGGAGCGCGGCCGAGAGCACCACGTTCCTGTTCGACGCCACCGACGACACCGAGTCGGCGTCGGTGGTGCGCGCGCAGGTCGCGATGCTGGGCCTCCGCGCCAAGCTGTTCGGCGCGACCGCCGAGGCCGGGCGGTTCTGGCGCGCAGCCGAGATCGTGGTCGCGCGGCCGCGGCCGCACGCGATCGCGCGGGCCGCGCTGGTCGGCGCGCGGCTGTGCGCGCTGGTCGACGACAGCGTGCCGGGCGCGGCCCGGGTCGCCGCGGCGCTCGAGGCGCGGGGGCGCGGCGCCGGCGTGAAGACGCCGCTGCTCCTGACCTCGGCGCTCGACGCCTGGGCCAACGCGCCGATGATCGCGCCCGCCGACGACGGCGCCGACGCGGTCGCCGATGCCGCCTGGGTCATCGCCGGCGACAAGCGCGCGGTGATCGAGGAGCGCCGGGTCGCCGCGCGGCGCGAGACCGGCGAGAAGCTGCGCTCGGCGACCGCCGCCGCGACCGCCGCGGTGCGCTCGAACGCGGCGCCCGGCGATCTCGAGGATCTCGGCGGGCCGAGCGGCCCGGCGCCCGCCGCGGCGCCGCCGACGCGCGAGGCGATCGATCAGCTGCGCGCCGAGGCCAAGGGGCGGATCGATCAGCTCAACAAGGTGATGCTGACCGCGCGCACGGATGCCGCGGACGCCGAGCAGAAGGCGTCGCACGCGCGCGGCCGCGGCGACACCGACACCGCGCGCCACTTCGAGCGCAAGGCCGAGGCCGAGCGCAACCGGATGCACGGGCTCCTCGCCGAGATGGCCGACCTCGAGCGCGAGCTCGCCGGGCTCGAGGCCGCCGCCAAGGAGGCCGCGAACGTGCGGGTGCCGCCGAGCGCGCCGCCGCCGTCGTCGGGCGCGAGCGCGCCGCCGCCGCGGGCGCGCGATCCGCTCGAGGACCTCAAGCGCCAGGTCAAGACCGAGACCAAGAAGCAGGACCGCACCGTCGAGGACGAGCTGTCGGCGCTCAAGCGCAAGATGGCCGAGGGCAAGAAGCCGGGCAGCAAGTAGGCCGGCGTCGCGTCGCGCGGCGGTGAGACAGCGGTCGCGAGCGGTGTCTTCTCGGTGGAGGTACCGAATGACTCGCTCGATCCTGGTCTCGCTTCTGGTCTCGATGGGTTCTCTGGCCGCGTGTGGCGGCGATGGTGGCGGCAACGGCGCGGACGCGCAGACCGGCGGCGCGTGCGGCGCGGTCGTGCAGTCGTGCGCGAAGCACGACGGCAGCTTCTGCCAGGACTACGACGCGCCGTACGATCCGGCGATCGTCGCCGCGGCGTGCAGCGGCAGCACCGTCGCGCCGTCGGCGAGCGCCTGCGCGCGCACCGGCGCGGTCGGCGGCTGCCAGTCCGCGCCCGACCCGTCGCATGGTCAGGCCGGCTGCCGCACCGACTGGTACTTCGCGCCGCTCACCCGCGCCAGCGCGATGCAGGCGTGCGCCGCGACCGGCGGCACCTTCGTGGAGCCCTGAACACCGCGAACCCGCGCGCGATCCGAAATATCGCGGCGGCGATGCGACAAGCCGGGCGTGCCTGCACCTGGGGGTGGAGGCAATCCGATGACTCGCTCGCTCTCGACCCTGATCGCGCTGTGTTCGTTCTCGATGATCGCGCCCTTCGCTGCCTGCGGTAGCGACGGCGGCGGGTTCCCCGACGGCGGCGGCGGTGGCGGCCCCGACGCCGCGGTGGCGCCGACCTGCAGCGCCGTGGTCGGGTCGTGCACGATCGTCGGCGACGGCCCGTCGGTGTGCTCGGAGTTCACCGCGCCGACGCCGGCCGCGTCGGTCGAGGCGTCGTGCACGTCGGCGAGCGGCGGCGTGTTCTCGAGCGGTGGGTGCGATCGCACCGGCGTCGTCGGTGGTTGCCGCCTCACCGGCCCGAACATCGGCGCCGGCTGCGTCACGGTCTGGTACGGCGCGGAGCTGTCCAGCGCGCAGGCCCAGCGGGCCTGCGCCGCGCAGGGCGGCACGTTCGTCGAGCCCTGACGAGGATTCGCCTGCGGCGACCGGCCGCGCGTCAGCACCGGCAAGCGATCCGGCGCGTCGGCGGCGCGGCGCTCTGGTACGGTTCGCGCCGATGGGATCCGCCGCCGTCGTTCCTCCGCAAGCCGGCCCCGCCGGCCGCATCGTCTCCTACAACCCGGCCACCGGCGTGCCGCTCGGCGACGTGCCCGACATGGGCGCCGACGAGGTCAAGGCCGCGGTCGCGCGCGCGCGCGCCGCGCAGCGCGAGTGGGGCGCGGTGCCGCTGGTCGAGCGCTGTCGACGCGTCTCGCGGATCGCCGAGACCCTCATGGAGGGCGCGAGCGAGCTGATCGAGCTGATCGTGAAGGAGGGCGGCAAGACCCGGATGGAGGCGCTCGGCACCGAGGTCGCCGTCGTCGCGGATCTGACCCGCTACTTCTGCAAGCACGCGCCCAAGCTGCTCGCGCCCGAGCCCATCCCGCTGCACCTGCTCAAGCACCGCGGCTCGTACCTGCACCACGTGCCGCGCGGCGTGGTCGGCGTGATCGCGCCGTGGAACTTCCCGTTCTCGATCCCGATCGGCGAGGTCGTGATGGCGTTGATCGCCGGCAACGGCGTCGTGCTCAAGCCCTCGGAGATGACGCCGCTCATCGCGCTCGCCGGCAAGGACATCATCGATCGCGCCGGCATCCCGCCCGAGCTGTTCCAGGTCGTCACCGGCCGCGGGCCGACCGGCGCCGCGCTGGTCGAGAGCGGCGTCGACTTCGTCGTGTTCACCGGCTCGGTCGCGACCGGCAAGCGCGTGGCCGCGGCCTGCGGCGAGCGCCTGATCCCGTGCACGATGGAGCTCGGCGGCAAGGCGCCGGCGATCGTCTGCGCCGACGCCGATCTGGCGCGCACCGCCCAGGCGCTGGCCTGGGGCGGGTTCTGCAACTCCGGCCAGGTCTGCGCCTCGGTCGAGCGGGTCTACGCCCACGCGTCGGTCCACGACGAGCTGGTCGAGCGCCTGGTCGCGATCACCCGCGGCCTGCGCCAGGGCGATGCGTCGAGCGACGAGGTCGACGTCGGCGCGATGACCTGGGACAAGCAGGTCGACAACGTCGAGCGGCTGGTCGACGCCGCGGTCAAGGCCGGCGCCGTGGTCCAGACCGGCGGCAAGCGCGGCAAGGGCCCGGGCCAGTTCTTCGAGCCGACGGTGCTGACCGGCTGCACGCAGGACATGGACATCATGCGCAAGGAGATCTTCGGGCCGGCGATCCCGGTCATGAAGGTCGCCTCGGAGGAGGAGGCGATCCGCCTCGCCAACGACTCGCACCTCGGCCTCAACGCCTACGTCTTCTCGAAGGACACCGCGCGCGCGCGGCAGATCGCCGAGCAGGTCGAGGCCGGCACGGTGATGATCAACGACGTGCTCAACACCTACGGCTGTCCCGAGACGCCGTGGGGCGGCGTGAAGCAGTCGGGCGTCGGCCGCACGCACTCGGTGATCGGGCTCAAGGAGCTCTGCCAGACGCGCCACGTGAACTACGATCGCGTCGCGGTGCCGCGCGAGATCTGGTGGTACCCGTACAAGCAGCGCACGTTCGACTGGGCGCTGAAGGGCATGAAGCTCCTGTTCGGCAAGCGGCCGTGGAGCCGGGACTGACTCCAGCGTTCCCAGCCACCACTCACTCTCACTCTGACACTCACGCTCACGCTCGCTCTGACGCGCGGACTCCTCCGCGCGTCGGTGTGACGCTCACCGCGTGAGCGGACGCAGCATCGCGACGACCTGATCGAAGCGGTCCGATGCGCCGGCGATCTCGTCGGCTTCCACGAAGCCAAACGCCGCTGCTGCGTCGAGGACGCCGCGCACTTCCGCGGCGCTGCCCGCGGCGATCCGGTAGAAGTGCGCGCGATCCGCGCCGCGGCGCTGCGAGCCTTCGGCGAGGTTGAGCACGACGCTCGAGGCCGCGCGTACGAGCTGGTCGCCCAGACTGCGATTGCCGGCCTTGACGCGGGCGAGGAACTCGCGCGTCAGTCGGACGCCTTCCAGGGCACGGTCGTAGGCGAGAAAGCGAGGGCGGTTCGTCGTGGGGGGCATGCCCCGAACGGCGCAGGTGCCGTGACGAGGGCGCTGCGAGGGAGCGTGTGACCGCGGTGGCGGCGTATGCCCTCGGCGCGGGACCTGCGCCACGGGCATGAGAACCCCACGACGAGCCGACCGAGCGACCTGACCGATGCGATGAAGGCGCAGCGGACGAGGGCTATCACTCGTCGGCGGCGGGTGAGAGTGAGAGTGAGCGTGAGCGTGAGCGTGACCCGCTGACCCTCACCCCGGCCGGCGCGGCGTGCGCTGCGCGGGATCGTAGAAGAACGTCTCCTCCGCGATCAGCTCGCCGTCCCAGCGCTGGTACGCCAGCTCTTCCATGTGGGTCACGCTGCCGTCCTGCCAGGTGAACGTGAACACCCAGCGGATCACGACCCGATCACCGGCGACGAACACCGGCCGCACGCACCGCGACTCGACCGCCGCCGCGCGCGCCATCACCTTCCGCTCGCTGGCCACGTGCGCGTCGCGGCCGACCCGCGGCGTGGCCTGGTTCTCCTGCATCGTGGCGTCGACGGTGTAGAACTCCTCGGCGGCCTCGGCGTGGGCGTTGGACTCGACCCGCGTGATGAACCGCTCCAGCGTCTCTGGGCTCGGCATGCCCAAGGCGTAGCAGGCGAGGGCGCCCGCGGCCCGCGGCCCTCACGCCGGCCGCACGATGGTTCGCCACGGCTCGTCCGGGGCCCGGACGAGCGGCGTGCGCGCTCGCACGCGGGCGCGTCGGGCTACTGGCGGGCGGCGCGGATCCCGCCCATCATCCGGAGATGCGCTGGATCGTGATCATCGGCGCCACCGCCGCGTGCGCGGCGCGCCCGCCCGCGCCGGGCGACCACTGCACCGCCCGCTGGAGCATCGACCACCTCGAGCAGCGCGACGCGCTGACCAGCACGTGGGACGCGAGCTCGGTCGAGCCGATGCCCCTGTGGACCGGCGATCTCGACCACGATGGCCTGGATGACGTGATTCTGCGCTACCGCGGCAGCCGCGTGCGCGCGACGATCGCGTTGCGGCGCTGCGACAAGACCCGCTGGGAGGTCGTGCTCGACGAGGTCCCCGCGACCCGGATCGGCACCGCCGCGGGCGCCGATGGCTGGCTCGATCTGGTCTTCGTCGACCGCGGCCGCGAGCGCGAGTATCACCACGGCCCCACGGGCTACCAGCCGAGCTCGGCGACCAGCGACGATCACCTCGGCGACGACCCCGAGTGGCAGTGACCTACGGCGTGCTGGTGCCGGTGCGGCCGTAGCGATCGTCGAGCCGCACGACGTCGTCGAGCTCGGGCGTCGAGACCTCGAGGACGTCGGTGTCCTCGAGCGCGATCATGCGGTGGCGCATGCCGGGCGTGACGTGGAACGGCTCGCGCACCGCGAGCTCGCGCAGCCGGGGCGTCTCGCCCTCGGCGAAGTACTGCAGCTGCAGCCGGCCGGACAGGACCATGAGGGTCTCGTCCTTGACCTGGTGGTACTGCAGCGACAGCGCCTCGCCTGCCTTGATGTGGAGGATCTTGCCGACGTAGCGGTCGGTCTTGGCCCAGAGCAGCTCGTGGCCCCAGGGCTTCGGCACGGTGCGGGTGGCGTCGGCCACTACTTCTTGTCCGGCGGGATCGGCGCGTCGACCGGGCCCGTGGTGCTCGGCGTCGGCGCCACGAACTTGGTCTGCGAGCCCGGCGCGTCGTCGCGGCGATCGACCTTGCCGTCGAAGTCGTCGTCGTACAGCAGCGCGATCAGCGCGCCCGCCTTGTACTGCTCCCACATGTCCGGCTTGCCGTCGCGGTTGCGATCGCGGCGCACCGACTGGATCACGCCGTCGGAGGCGTAGATCTCCTTGATGTCGTAGGTGCCGTCGAAGTCGATGTCGCGCTCGACCTCGACGACGACGCCGGTCTTGCTGTCGTAGACCGCGGAGTAGTCGAACTTGCCGTCGTAGTCGAGGTCGGCCTTCTCGAACGTCGGGTTGCCCTTGTCGTTGTAGCCGACGACCCAGTCCTTGCGGTTGTCGTGATCGAAGTCGACCTGCTTGCAGGTCAGGGTCTCGATCTTGGTGCCGCCCTGATCGATCACCTTGTAGAGCCGCCACACGTCGGGGCGGTTGTCGCGGTTGAGGTCGTACGTGACGACGTTCTTGCCGGTGGTGTCGCAGAGCGTCGGATCGACCTTGGCGATCGCGGTGGCGTCGTTGGACGAGGCGTCGGCGGCGGTCGCAGCGTTCTTGTTCTTGCCGCCACACGCGCCGGCGAGCCCGACGCAGGTCACGATCGACAGTGTCTTCCAGGACATGGGCTGAGCGTACGCTCGCGGCCGGATCGCCGCAACCGAGCGGCGCACCGGGCGTGGGACCGCGCACGGCGCGAGATCGCAGCAGCGACGACGCGGGATGCGCCCCGTGACACGACCGTGACGGTCAGCGCGCGCGTGTGAGCCGCGCGAACGCGGTGCTGGTCGCGCCGCGGACCTTCACGGTGCCGTGCCATGGCGCGTAGCCCGGCAGCTGCGCGGTCAGCCGGATCGTCTCGAACGCGGGCACCTTGGCGGTCGTCGGGCCGCGCCCGACGGTCGCGCCGTTCACGGTGAAGGTCGCGCCGGCGGGGATCGAGCGCAGCGTGAGCGCGGCGACCGGGCGCGCCATCGTGACCTCGACCGGCGCCGCGTCCGCGCCGGCGGTGAGCGTCCGCGCGACGCGCTCGTAGCGCGGGTGAGTCAGCACCAGTTCGCCCGGGCCGCACGGCACGCTCGCCGCGGCGAGCGGGGTGACGCCGAGCGCGGCGCCGCTCCAGGTCGCGGTGACGCCGGCGGGGCGGGTGGTGACCGCGATCGTGCAGGTGCCGGTGGGCGGCGGGCGATCGGGCGCCGGCGGCGGGACGGTGGCCGCGGCGATCGCAGGCGCCGGTGGCGCGGGCGGCGGAGTCGTCGGAGTCGGTGGCGTCGCAGCCGTCGGCGTCGCGGGCGTCGGCGGCGCCGATGGCGCGGGCGCGGCGGGCGGCGCCGTGGGCTTCGCGGCGATCGCCGGCGCGGGCGCGGCGGGCTTCGGGGCGGTCGCGGGCTTCGCGGCGATCGACGCGGCCGGGCTCGCCGGCGTCGTCTTGACCCGCGGTGTCGACGCGGCAGGCGCGGTGGCGATCGCGCGATCGTCCTCGCGCGCCTCGCTCGTCGAGCCGCGGCCGAACAGCAGCCAGCCGCCGCCGATGCCGAGGGTCACCGACAGGGTCGCGACGGCGAACAGCGCGCGGCGCGAGGTCGAGGTCGGCGTGGGGACGATCGCCACGCCCGGCGCGATCGCCGGCGCGCTCGCCGCGATCGGCACGCGGGGCGCAGCGTCGACGGTGGCCCAGGTGCCATCGAGCTCGGCGAGATCGGTGTGTTCGTACAGCGTGCACTCGACGAAGTAGCCGAGCGCCTCGTCGGGCAGCGCCGCGAGCGGGTTGGCGGGCAGCTGCAGCGGCGAGCCGGGCGCGCGCTCCTCGGCGAACGGCGAGGGCCCGGCGGCGCGGCGCGCGCGCTCGCGCGCTTCCGTCGACGGCGACATCGGCAGCGGCGTGCGCGCCGGCGTCGGCGTGGGATCGGTCAGCGTGACGCGATCGCCAGGCGAGGCCGACGGCGGCGGCGAGGCGTGAGCGGCGGCCAGCGCCGACGGCGGCGGCGCGACCGCGGCGATCATCGTGCGGCGCGCGGCCAGCGGGATCGCGGGCGGCGCGGGCGGCGTCGGCGGTAGCTCCTCGGGCAGCGCGAGGTCGAGCGGGGCGGGCGG